>JBHICB010000111.1:0-4601 GCA_046759365.1 Hydrothermarchaeales archaeon (SeqCode) | reverse complement strand
CTATTTTTCGCCCAATCATTGAAAAATTTAAATAAAATAATAAGCCTTCCTAGTCCATGTCCGAATCCCTTGGATATTATTAAGACTTTATACTATAAAAATGATAAGGCTGGAAGGCTTAGAGCTTGGTTGAAAAATAGAAAAATGTTGAAAACAGCTCTGCTCGAATTAAGCTTTTTTTCAGAAAAATAAGGGCGGGGGCACTGAACATGTCGGTAAATGCCGTGGGGGAGATTTGAACCCCCGACCACTAGATCTTCAGTCTAGCGCTCTCCCAAACTGAGCTACCACGGCCAAAAGAGATTAAAGAACAATATCCCCTCTTACTACATAAATTTTTATTAAAAAAATTAAGCGGGCCCGACGGGATTTGAACCCGCGACAAACTGGTTAAGAGCCAGCCACTCTGCCAGACTGAGTTACGGGCCCACTATAAATTGTCTTTTATAGATAATTACTTCCTCTTTTAAACTTCTAAAGAGGTGTATATACAAGCGCTATTATAGCACGCTATACCCTTTATATAAATTACTCAAAAATGGTTTCAAAATAGATTAAATCAAGCACTCTTCACTTTCGAGGCCCAAGCTTGGATAACTTCTCTGCCATTTCAGTTGCAACATTCTGGAACACTGTTCCTTCTGATGCAGATATACATTCGAGACTGAAGCGCTCGTCCTCTACTCCAGCCTTTTTCATCTGCTTTCGTATAATCTTCTCTCTTCTGGCCATGTTTTTGTTGCCACTTATATAATGGCAGTCTCCCGGATGACAGCCGGAAACCAAGACCATTCCAGCCCCAAGTTCGAAGGCCTTCAAAACGAAATCCTTGCTTATCCTGCCGGTGCACATAACGCGAATAACCCTCAGGTTAGTGGGATACTGCATTCGAGAAACACCTGCACTGTCGGCACCGGCATAGGTGCACCAGTTGCAGATCATGGCCAATATCTTCTCACCAGGATTCTCCTCGAGAGCAGCTTCTATCTGTGCTGTTATCTGTTCGTCAGTGAAGTGCTTCATCTCTATGGCCCCTGGCTTGCAGTCGGCAGCGCATGAGCCGCAGCCTTTACACAGGGCCTCGGTAAGCTTTGCGAGCTTCTTCGGCTTCTTCTGGCCCTCCTCTAAGGGTAGCTCTATAAGCTCCCATGCCCCGAATGGACACCTCTTGGTGCAGATTCCGCAGCCGATGCAAAGCTCCGGTATGTGCTGGGCTATATCACCACCCAATGTGATCTCGCCGGTTTGCATGGGTATTGAAGCAGCGACAGCTGCAGCCCTTGCCTGCGCGACTGATGAAGGTATGTCCATGGGCCCTTGGGCAGCACCGGCCAGATAGACGCCGTCTGTAGGCGTATCGACGGGTGCAAGCTTCGGATGCTTTTCCAAAAAGAAGCCATCAGGAGATCTTGAGATGTTCAACACACGGGCAACGTCTTGGGCATCCTTTCTTGGCAGTATGCCGGTGGAAAGCACAACTAGATCCAGCTCGTGCTCATCTATCGTGCCGTCAAGGGTGTTCTCACCAATAAGCATGAGATTATGGGTCTTTGGGTCTTCTGATATCTCACCTGGCTTTCCCCTTATGAATTTGATACCCGCGTTTCTGGCCCTTGTAAAAAGCTGTTCAAAGCCCTTGCCCGTTGACCTGATATCAATATAAAACGTTTTAATATCGACATCTGGGTTTTTTTCCTTTAACATCGAAGCCATCTTTAAGGTGTACATGCAGCAGACCGCCCCAGAGCAGTAAGACTCATCCCCCCTGTCTCTAGTCCCTATACACTGTATAAAAGCAACCCGCATTGGGTCCTGGCCGTCAGAAGGTCTTACAACATGCCCCAATGTGAAGCCGGAGGCGTTCATCATCCTCTCAAGCTCCAAAGCGGTGATTACATTCGGATAATCGAGGTAGTGGTAATCATTTTTCTCGCTCGGATCATAGATGTCATAGCCTGTAGAAACTATCACAGTACCCACATCGATCTGAAACTCCTCCTCGCTGTCATCGCGCTTAATAGCGTTCTTCTCGCAGACCACTTCGCAGAGCCCACAATCTATGCAGTGCTCTTTGTCCATAGTCGCTAGATTCGGCACCGCTTGGGGGAAGGTCCTGTAAATGGCCGTCCTTGTCCCGAGCCCCTGGTCAAAGTCGCTTGGAACTTGGACAGGGCAGACCTCATAGCACAAACCGCACCCGTTACACTCTGTAGTATCGACATACCTCGGTTTTCTGACCAATGTGGCGGTAAAGTTGCCTATGTAACCGCTTAAACTCTTAAGCTCGTGATATGTGAGTAGATTGATTTTATCATGCTTTCCCACATCGGACATCATGGGTCCTTGGATGCACACGGCGCAATCGAGCGTTGGAAAGGTTTTGTCTAGCTGGGCCATCCTGCCCCCTACACTTGGCTCTCTCTCAACCAGATTGACTTCAAAGCCAAGATCCGCCAAATCCAAAGCCGCCCTCATGCCGGACACGCCTGCGCCGAGCACCAGGGCCGATTTCTCGACAGGTACCTTATGCGAGGGCAGGGGCTCAATAAGCCTCGCCTTTGCCACTGCCATCTTGACAAGGTCCTTTGCCTTCTCGGTGGCCTTCTCGGGCTCCTTGGCATGCACCCATGAGCAGTGCTCTCTGATATTGGCCATCTCAAACTGGAACTGATTCAAACCGGCCTCTGTAACACACCGTCTGAAAGTCGGCTCATGAAGCCTGGGGGAACATGACGCCACTGCAACACGGTTGAGATTGTGCTCTTTGATGTCGTGCTTTATCTGATTCTGGGTGGTGTCAGAGCACGTGTATTTGTTCGCCTTTGCAACCACCACATTATCCAGAGTATTTGCAAACTCGGCAACGGCCGGACAGTCAACAACACTTGCTATGTTCAGGCCGCAATGACATACATAAACACCTATCCTTGGTTCTTCCTTTTCAGCCACTATCTGACCTCCTGTTTAATGGACTTGGGCCCTTTTCCTCAAGGACCTTTGTAAAATCCTTTACAACATCTACAAATCTTGTGCCCTCCGATGCAGAGACCCATTCAAGCCTGCATCTTTCAGGATCGACGCCCAATGTCTTTAGCATCTTCTTGGTGCGGTTGACCTTCTTTTCGGCCTTTGTGTTGCCCTCGACGTTCTGGCAGTCTCCGGGATGACAGCCGCATATAAGGACGCCGTCAGCCCCCTTCTCGAAGGCCCGGAATACGAACTTTGGATCGAATCTGCCGGTGCACATGGTCCTTATAATCCTTACCGTAGGGGGGTACTGGAGTCTTGAAGTACCGGCAAAATCCGCCGCGGCGTATCCGCACCAATTACACATAAATGTAACAATTGTAGGCTCAAAACTCATCTTTTAGGCCTCCAGCAGAGCGTCTATCATAGCGATTATTTGGGGGGTTGAGAAATGCCTTGGCGTAATTGCGCCGTTTGGACATACAGAAGCACACAGACCACAGCTCTTGCACATCGCGCTGTTTATCCAAGATTTTTGTTCGCCATTCTCGTTCTCTTTAAACGATATGGCGCTAAACGGACAGATTTCGATGCACCTGCCGCAGGCTATGCAGAGCTCCTCGTTTACAACAGATGTTGTGGCCTCTGTCTCCATGATATCGTGGGAAAGAAGTGAACATACCTTGGACGCAGCGCCTGCGGCCTGGGCAATGGCAAGGGAAAGCTCCTTGGGACTTTGACACGAGCCGCATAAGTATAAGCCGTCTGAGATGAATTCAAGGGGCCTCAATTTAACATGCCCTTCCAGAAAGAACCCCTGGGGGCTTAAGGGCACCCTTAAGATCTTCTGAAGCTCCTCTGTTCCTTCGGATGGCACCTGGGGAGTCGAGAGTATAATTTTGTCGGCCCCTATTTCTATTTCTCTTCCAAAAAGTGAGTCATAGACAGTTACAACAAGCTTACCCTCTTTCTCTTCAACCGTTGGCGGTTTTTCAGGAGAATATCGGAGGAATTCGACTCCCAGTTTAGATTGTGAATTGCGATATCCGTCTTCAAATATCCCAAACATCATCATGTCCCTGTACAAAATAAAGACCCTGGAATTCGGGTTTTTCTCCTTTAACAACTTGGCATTCTTTACAGCGTCCACACAGCATGTCCTTGAGCATCCTGGAAGGTTTTCGTCCCTTGCCCCGACGCATTGGATCATTACCACATTTTCAGATGTAAAATCTCCTTTTTTAAACCGATCTTCTAGCTCCATCTGGGTTATGACATTCGGATTCTTGCCGTAAAGATACATCCCCTCGGGTTTCTTTTCCCTGCTCCCTGTTGCGACTACAATCGCACCTGTAGAAATCGTCTGGGTCTTGGTGTTTTCCTCAACATCGAGCTCGAAATTCCCTGTGTAGCCGGCCAATTCTTTAGCATTGGAATTTGTATGTACAGTGATTCGTTTATCTTTTTCAACGGCCTCTTTTAAGGGAGTTATGATCTTTTTGGGGTCAGTAGCATTTAGGAATACAGAATTCATATTGACAAGGGACCCGCCGAGTTCTTTTTCACGCTCAACCAAATCAACATTAAAGCCCTGCCTGGCAATCTCAAGGGCGACGGTCATACCGGCAACCCCT
>JBHICB010000110.1:0-4688 GCA_046759365.1 Hydrothermarchaeales archaeon (SeqCode) | reverse complement strand
CCAGATGACTGGGAGGGGCATCCTTTAAGAAAAGATGTAAAATTAAAGTCTCCAGGCTGGTTTGCTAAAGAAAAGCGCGAAGAGTGAGATGAAATGGCAGAGACTGAGGAAATGATCATAAACTTTGGGCCGCAGCACCCCAGCACTCACGGAGTTTTGAGAGTAATAGTGAAATTGGATGGTGAGATAGTCAGAGAGGCTGTGCCTGTTATGGGTTATTTGCATAGAGCTCAGGAGAAGATCGCTGAGAACAGGACTTACATGCAGTTTTTGCCCTTAACAGATAGACTCGATTACGTGTCATCTATGATAAACAACCATGTCTACAGCTTGGCGGTTGAAGAACTCTTGGGAATAGAAGTGCCCCGAAGGGCAGAATTCATCAGGGTTATTATGGATGAATTCCAGAGATTTGCCAGTCACTGTCTTTGGCTTGCAGCGTTTGGCCTTGATATTGGTGCGGTAACACCCCTATTCTACGCCTTCAGGGAGCGAGAATATGTTATGGACCTCTTTGAATCCGTCTGCGGAGCCAGACTGACATATTCTTATATAGTTCCTGGAGGAGTCAGGTACGATCTCCCTGACGACTTCGTCAAGAATGCAAGAAGGGTCATTGAATTGATAAGACCGAAGGTCGACGAATACGAAGGCCTGCTTACTGAGGGGGGAGTATTTCTGATGAGGACAAAAGGGGTGGGAGTAATAAAACCAGAGGATGCCATAAACCTGGGTATCACAGGCCCCATACTAAGAGGATGCGGCGTGGAGGCGGATCTCAGGAAAACAGAACCTTACTCTGTCTATGACGAGATCGATTTTAAGGTGCAAACATGGAATGATTGCGATGTCTTCTCTTCTTATAAAGTCAGAATGAACGAGATGAGGGAGAGCATGAACATAGTAGAACAGGCCTTGGACATGCTCCCGGATAATGGAGGGATAATAACCAAGCTTCCTAGGATACTAAAACCCCCGGCAGGAGAAGCCTACGGCAGGGTAGAGGGCCCAAGAGGAGAACTTGGGTTTTACATTGTCAGTGATGGTACCGAGAGGCCGTACAGGGTCAGGATCCGTAGTCCCACATTTATCAATATATCAGCGATACCATTCTTGGTGAAAGACACTATAATTGCAGACTTTATTGCGATAATGGGCGCAATAGATGTGGTTATGGGAGAAGCAGACAAGTGATAGTGATGGCAAACATATTTGAAATTCCTTTGGTCAGAGGTATAGTGGGCGGACTTTTATTAGCCACTGTAATTGCTCTTAGTGTACTGTTTCTGACTTGGGTTGAAAGGAAGATAATAGCCAGAATCCAAGTAAGATATGGACCAAACAGAGCAGGAAAGTTTGGACTGCTTCAACCCATTGCAGATGCAGTTAAACTACTGACGAAAGAGGACATCATTCCCGAGGCGGCTGATAAGGCAGTGTTTTGGGCAACTCCCATAATCGCCTTTGCCGTTGCTTTTTTGGCCTGGGTCACCATTCCATTTACCGGAAGTCTGGTGGTCTCGAATTTGAATATTGGGGTTTTGTATGTGCTTGCTGTATCCTCTTTGGCCCCTATTGCGGTGATTATGGCTGGATGGGCTCCAAACAACAAGTACAATCTTCTGGGGGGGATGCGCTATGCTGCCCATATGATAAGTTACGAGGTGCCTTTGGTGCTATCCATGATGGGTGTGGTTGCGATTACAAGGTCCCTGAATCTGATAGAGATAGTTGAAGCTCAAACCAGCTCTTGGTTTATCTTTCTCCAACCTCTTGGATTTGTCGTCTTTTTTGCAGCCGCTGTAGCAGAGATGGGGAGAATCCCCTTTGACTTATTTGAAGCCGAAGGAGAGTTGGTGGCAGGATGGAACACGGAATTTGCAGGAATAAAATTCTCCCTTCTGTTGTTTGCCGAATACATACATATGCTTGTGGATTCTGCCCTTATTGTGATACTTTTCTTGGGTGGTTGGCTCGGACCAGCATTGTTTCCACCGCTCTTTTGGTTCTTACTAAAAATGACCCTTATAATCTTATTTTTGATGTGGGTAAGAGGCACACTACCCCGCATCAGGATAGATCAGCTCTTGAACTTTGGATGGAAGCTATTGCTTCCTCTTGCCCTTGTGAATATTGGTGTAACTGGAGTGATCTTGGTCCTGTAATGAGGTGAAAAAGTGATACCGGATCTAAGACCTAGACTGAGAAAACCTCTGGTTGTGACATTAAAGCATTTGATTAGATGGCCTGTTACAGTCCAATATCCAGAAGAAAAGCTTGTTTTAAAGAAAAGATACAGGGGCCTTCCATCCTACACCGCGTCACTTTGTACTGGCTGTGCCACTTGTGCTGATTTCTGTCCTCAAAAGACTATAGAAATGGTTCAAGTGAATGGAAAACAGCAACCGAAGATTTACTCTGGAAGGTGCATGTTCTGTGGCATTTGTATCGATAATTGTCCAACCTGGGCATTGAACTACTCCCCAGAATATGAACTGGCAGGATATGATAGGGAGTCTCTGGTTTACGAGCCTTCACAGTTGATGGAATTTGTGGACCAAGAAGTCGACACCACCCAAGGTGTACAAGCCAGGGCCCCTAAGGTCGACATTGAGAAGTGTGTTGCATGTCATGAATGCAGGAGGATATGTCCTTGGGATGCTATCTCCAGTGAAGATGCCGAGGATATCAGAACATTGCGGCTGGACTATGACAAGTGCACCTACTGCGGAAAATGCAGTGACATTTGTCCAACCGGGGCGATGGGGCTTGAAGTCCAGCTTATTAAAGATGGGATGGGGGCCGAATGGGAGATAGAGATTCCAGTAAAGGAATACCCCGAACTTACATACTTTAAACACCTCAAGAGAAAAGTCATTGACCCACATTTTTGCTCTCATTGCACTGCATGCCTGGGCTCATGTCCCTTATTCAGAATTCATGGAAAAGACGAGCCCATATATGAAGATGAATCCATAGAGTGTAATGACTGCGGTCTCTGCATCAAGGCATGCCCAAGATATGATTATGTGCTTCCTGTCGGTATGGGAGA
The DNA here is from genome assembly GCA_046759365.1 of Hydrothermarchaeales archaeon (SeqCode). GTDB lineage: Archaea > Hydrothermarchaeota > Hydrothermarchaeia > Hydrothermarchaeales > SZUA-236 > JAZFTJ01. The sequence continues at coordinate 1,636 of JBHICB010000110.1, read as the reverse complement.
TTATATTGAAGCTTTTTCGGCTAGATCTACGAGGTTCATAGGGCAAGATGGGGGAATGGTTACTGAGGTGCTGGTAAGTGCTATGGAGATGGGTTTTGTAGATGCGGTCATAGTTGTGGACAGGGATGAGGAATGGAGACCTGTATTAAGAGTTGCTAAAACGCCGCGCGAGATCACATCCGGCCTTCAGACTAAATTTGCCTTAGCCGATGTGCTATCAGCCTTAAAAGAGGCTGACAAAGTGACCACCAAGGGTCTTGCCATAGTTGGTACGCCTTGCCAGATAGAGGGTTTTAGGAGCATTGAAAAGCAAGTCCAATTTTTCACTCAAAAGGTGAAATTGGTAGTAGGGCTCTTCTGTTTCGAGAATTTTTACTACAAGAGATTCTATGACGAATTCTTGGGGAAGCATGGAATTATCGCAAAAGACATAATTAGGGCCGACTTGAAGAAGGGTATTTTGGATGTCAATACAAAAGATGGCAGAGAATTTCAATTCAAGGTGGATGAATTTCAGGAATATGCACTTGCCGGGTGCATGATCTGCAGGAATTTTTTGAATATTTATTCCGATATTTCGATAGGTGGAAGCGGTTCTGAGAAGGGCTTCAGCAGTTTATTTGTCAGAGAAGAGCATGTAAAACCCATTATAGAGTATATCCGCGAGAAGGGCACTATGGAGGAGGCGCCACCAGAACAAACGGCAAAAGTAATGAAAACGAGTAGGTTTATGTGCAAATTCAAGGCAAGGAAGCATCCGATAGAGCCTTATTATGAAAATAGAGGTATAAATATGGAGGAAGAGAAGGATGTCGGCTGATCTCTTGGTCTTTTTCATAATAGCTTTGGTATCCATTGCTTCTTCTGTCTTAGTCGTGGAGTCTGAAGAGATATTCCATAGTGCATTATATTTGGCGTTGATGTTTGTGAGCGTTGCCGGTTTATTCATCCTCTTAGGCGCCGAATTTCTGGCAGCAATACAGGTCTTGATCTATGCGGGTACGGTGATAATTCTTGTTCTATTTGCGATAATGTTGACAAAAAGGGGCATTGCTTTTAAGGATAGAACTGCCCTTCATGGCAGGGTCCCAAAACTTGGGATAATAGCGGCATTTGTATTTCTGCTTGCTGTGCCGATTCTAGCAGTTCCATGGTCTGCGGCATACAATACAATGCAGACATCTTCCACTGAGGCAATAGGAATCGCACTCTTTACCGATTTTGTCATCCCCTTTGAGCTAGTCTCTGTCGCTCTTTTGGCCGCTCTGATTGGGGGGATATTCTTGGCAAAACAGGAGGAAGTCTAGTATGATCCCTCTTGTGTATTACTTACTACTTTCGGTCATCCTATTCGCTATTGGGGCATATGGCGTTATGACAAAAAGAAATGCGGTTAGAATGCTTATGGCCATCGAGATAATGATGAATGCCGCTACTATAAATCTGGTTGCGTTCTCTGTATTTATGCCGTATCTAAATGTAACGGGCCAGGTATTTGCCATGTTTGTCATAGCAATAGCAGCTGCAGAAAACTGCATCGGGCTGGCGTTATATCTCTTATTATTTAGGGTTCACAAAACGGTAGATATTAATGAGATCAGTGAATTAAGGTGGTAGAGTGTCACCGATAGGAAAT
>JBHICB010000109.1:0-4780 GCA_046759365.1 Hydrothermarchaeales archaeon (SeqCode) | reverse complement strand
TATTGGTATTATGGGGCGTATTGCTTTGAGTATCTTCAGCGCCTGCTCCTCTGCTGGTTTGAAAAGATCAATATGAACTCTTGCCTCTTCCATTGCCTTCTCGATCCTTTGGGGAGGGTGGGGGGTCCCGGTTTTAGGGTTTATGCCGTGTTTGACAATAAACGTTATCACTTGTCTCTTTCTATCTTCGTGGATCTTCTTCCTCTGTTCAGTCGTTAGTTGGATATCACCTTTTTTTATTATTTCTTTTGCAACTTCCAACGCATCATTTGTACCAAAGATCTCTTTGATGTGCTCCTCTGATGCTTTGTCCCCTTTTTTTGAGTCCTTGAATATAGTCTCGATTACCAGGACATCTGACAGATCTTCTCTTTTGCCTTTTTTCAAGTCTAAGGCTAAATCTGGGTCAACCAAGACCTCGAATCTAGATCCATGGGTCTCTAGCCTGGCAATGACTGCCTCTTCCAAACTGACCAATAGAGATCACTCCTTCTTCGGAGCCTTGGACGACCTCTTTGTAACATTAGAAATATGCTTTGCAATCTCCTCTATACCTACTTTACGGTATTCCTTTGTCTTTCCATCTATTATAGCCATCTCAACTGTCCTTTCCGTCAGTTTCCCCTCTGTAATCTCATTTAGAATTTCCATAATGAGATCTACGGCCGCATCCTTTCTCATGTCTTCTCTATATTTTTCTTCAAAGATCTCCATTGCTGTAGATCTGCCCGAACCTATTGCCGTGGCCTTATACTCTATCAACGCGCCACTTGGATCTGTTTCAAATAGCCTTGGATGATCGTTTATTCCTGCTATAAGAAGGGCCAGGCCGAAGGGCCTTACTCCTCCGTGTTGGGTATAGAGTTGTTTGAAGTCGCACAATTTTTTAACCAGTAGCTCTACATCTATGGGTTCGTTATATGTTATCCTATTCGACTGGGCCTCAATCCTTGCCCTTTCAATTATCACCCTTGCGTCTGCTACCAGCCCACAGGTTACAGCTCCTATATGATCATCAATCTGATATATCTTCTCGATAGATCTTTCTTCGATCAATCTACTCGTTACTCGTTTATCAACAGCTAAAACCACACCCTTATCATATCTTACACCCAAAGAGGTGGTTCCTCTTTTTACCGCCTCTCTGGCATACTCCACCTGAAATAGCCTTCCGTCAGGACTAAAAACCGTTATTGCCCTGTCATACCCCATACTCGGCATCGGTTGCATCTTTTCACCTCACACTCACATAATAAACTTGGATAATTTTGATAAAACCTTATTTTCTACTGGCCCTTATAACCTTTATTATTATAGATTCGTGTTGTTTGATGGCCGTCAGATCCATTTGTAGTTTATACAATAGAAGAGATAACAACTACAAAAGATCATCATCTGTAAGTCCTATATAATCCATTTTTAATGTCGACAATCGTTTCTTCAACTCGTTATCTTCTGTAACAGCATCCAAAAAGTTGTTATATTTTCTAACAACTGTCATCTCCTTTCCATCTATTTCTATCTCTTTTTCAATTTCATTAACCTTAGAGTAGGTATTCAAAAATTTCCTCTTTAGTGCCTTCAATGTCCCGGAGACACCCAGCACTTCAATGCTCGCCTTTTTATGCGATGTCTCGTTTACGAGTGTCAAACATCCTATTACATCCCCCACTTTTTTGCGGTTGCATACTAAGAACCCCTGTTGGTGGTCGAAGTCTTTGATCCAAAGGTCTAGCTCAGATGCTGCTTTTTCCCCCAAAAAGCCCAGCACTGTGTGCCATATTGCCCCTACGACCTCTTCTCTTTTCACCTGGGCATCTGAGTGCACTCTAAAAGCTATGTATCTTTTTTTCACTCTAAGTGTTGGATGTAATAATGTCATCCGACCACCCTTATTCCATTCATTATGATATTTTTGTCTTTTCTGTCCTTGTTGTTCTCTAAAATTCTTGTAGCTACATGGTATGTGGCGTCGTCGATCTCCTCTTGATCCAGCCCTAAAAGTTTAAGCAGCTCATAGACTTGCCTTGGACCTCTTAACTCATATCGGGATTTGGCTCCGGAAGCAACGATTAGGTCGAAGTTGTATTTTCTTTTAAGCTTTAGATTCATCTTTACCCTTCTTATGGCATTCACCCGCTCCATTCTTTTTGCATTTATTATCTCTCTAAGGTTTATTTCAATGGCCACACCATTTTTTTCTGCTTCTTTGGCCAAGGCCGGGTTTATCCCGCTGTCCCTGTAATTGATAGATGCATGTGCGAGTATGTCTACGCGTTCGTCTTTTACGGCCAATCTGTTAATCCCCACTGATCCCCCGTGTACGATAATGTAGTCGAAAGTGTCTCTGTACTTTTTTACGAGTCGTTTGAACTCGTTTTTATTTCGAGGGCGGATCCCTATTCCTGAAAGGACGGCATTTGATTTGATGCCATCACAAAACCCGATTTCTGTACCAAGTTTCTTTGCCTCCTGCAGCATTCTGGAGGCTGTGTCTACCCCGTGGGAGTGAATTGTGTGTACGTGTAGATCTATGAATTCCTGTTTCATTTCCATCATATCCTAAGAGGATCTAATCATTGGAAATTTAAAATACTTTATGTAAAAGGTTTTGTTTGTTTATATAGAGAAGTTGGTAATGAGAAGGGACTACATCAAGGATACTTATGGAAAATTTAATGGTATTTAAGGGTATAAACTAGCCCATCCATCCCCCATTATTCTTAATTACCTGTTCTTCCATGCGCTCTAAGGCTTGGTCTAACCTTCTCTGCGCCTTTGCCTTTGTTGCGGAGACCTCGCGATTTTTTACCGGAGGATGTAAGCCCCCTATAAACCCTGCCTCTTTGCTTACCATTGCTGATCCAGCCTACGTCGTTATCGTTTATAATTGCTGGATGGTGGGGGTCAACAAATATTATTTCAAAAAATTTATATTTCCCGTCCTCGCCGACCCAGTAGGAGTTTAATATCCTCAAATTCGGGAATTTTCTCTGAGCACGTTCTTCTGCAATCCTTTTGAGGTTCTTTTTAGGCGTGATCTTGGCTACACCCATTCTTTTTGGTCCTCTGCCGCCCGTGGGTCGCTCCTTTCTTCTGCCACCTCTTCTAATCCTTGCCCTTACTACAACAAACCCTTGTTTTGCTTTATAACCTAAGTTACGTGCCCTGTCTATTCTTAACGGCCTATCCTGTCTTACTATACTGGGCCCCATCCTCCATTTGGGCATTCTCTCCTTTAAAAGGGCATGAACGTAAGAATCCTTTGGTTTATCCCACGCATCTCTCACATAGCTGTACATTTTTTATCTCTCAAGTATGTCGGTCTCGTATCAAAACGGAGGCGGCAATAAATTGAATCTAAATGCCTTTTCATCAGATCATGTTTAACATCGATAATATCTTCTGTTATGATTTTTTGTCAAAGTATTACAGTCTTAATCTCTTCTACCCCCCTGATGTTGCTGATGGAATCCAATACCTTTTCTGGAACGTCCTGGTCAACCTTCAATATCATCATCTGAAATTCGCCTTTCTTCTTTCTCCCGACCATCATCATTCCTATGTTAATCTTATGGCTTCCTAAAGATGAGGCGACAGCACCTATCATGCCCGGCTTGTCCTCATGCTTTACAAGTAATATCCTTCCTTTCGGAATGATGTCGGTCTTATAGCCATCGATGCTTACAATTCTTGCCTCTTCACCACCAAACATTGTCCCTTTCAACTCCACCTTATCCAACTCAGTTTTAACTTTCAATATTATCAGGTTCTGGTATTCTTCTGCATCCTCTCGCTTAGCTTCGGTTACTCTTATTCCTCTGTTCTTTGTAACTATCCCCGCATTTAGCAAGTTAATAGATCCTGTTAAAATTGGTGATAAAAGACCGGTTAAAATCGAATTTGTAAGAACACTTTTATCTTTAATTCCGCTTAGCTCTCCACAATATGTTATCAGTACATCGTTTATACTGTCCCCAATAAGCTGTATGGAAAACCTCCCCATGTTATCGGCCAGGGGTATATAATCCCCAAGTTCTTCAAGTATCTCAGGGTCAAATACCGGCATGTTTACGACGTACCTCGAGGCTCTGTTTTGAAGGACGTCTAAAACGCCTTCTGCTGCCATAGTTGAAGCATTTCTCTGTGCCTCTTCTGTCGAAGCCCCTAAATGTGGTGTGGCTATGAGATTGTCCATCTCTAACAATGGACTGTCAAATGGCGGTTCTTTTTCAAAGACATCCAGTGCAGCTCCGGCAATCCTCCCGGATTTCAACCCATCATAAAGTGCTTTTTCATCAATTATGCCCCCTCTGGCGCAGTTTATAAGATAAACCCCTTTTTTCATCTTGGCAATCTCATCTCTCCCAATTATGGCCTTTGTCTTTTCGGTCAATGGGACATGGACTGTGATGAAATCAGATTTTTGGAGTAGCACATTCAAAGTTGTCAATTCAACGCTCATTTTCTTAGCGGTTTTCTCAGGGATGTATGGGTCATATGCAATAACATGCATGCCGAATGCTAAGGCTTTTCCCGCTACTTGTGAGCCTATCCTTCCCAGACCCAGTATCCCAACAGTCTTGCCTTGAAGTTCCAGACCCAGAAATTTCTTCTTCTCCCATTTACCCTCCTTTACAGACCTATCCGCAAACGGGATCCTTCTGGCCAGCGCAACTATCAGCCCTATTGCATGTTCAGCAACCGTTATCGAGGAAGATTCGGGGGAGTTTACCACCACAATACCTTTTTCAGTAGCAGCATCTATGTCAATGTTATC
>JBHICB010000108.1:0-4797 GCA_046759365.1 Hydrothermarchaeales archaeon (SeqCode) | reverse complement strand
CCCAAGAGGGAGTTCAGCAACAATCGGCTGTTTTGGAACATGTCATTCAAATCAACGACCAGGATAGTGGCAAGACAGTCGCCTACATCGGGTTTATTAGAGCTAGTTGCGTTGCAGGCGGAGGGACATCATTGTATTATGGGATCAACTCTGGCCACGGAGTTGATTACCGGGAAGACTTCGCATGGGGGACCTTTGACGATAGGTTTCACAAATTCACCTTCAAGGTTAACCAGGACGGGACCTCCAAATGGATGCGAAACGACATTAACAAGCTGTCAAGTTCCAATGAAATACCTACAAACACGGGATGGGGCGCAAACCTGGAATTACGCTTAATCGGCACAGGACATGATATTTACTTTGACGACATACAGGTTGTGAAATAGGAGCATTAGAATATAGTTATCATGATTTCAATAGATTAAACCAAAGCCACATTTAACGAAGAGGCCTGTTATACGAAAAAAGAAGCCCAAGTTCTTATTTTTCTTGTTCAGAGCAAGTTTCTTTATCAACCATATTTGTAAATAAAAATAAATCAGATATTATAAGGCTTTTCAAACCAGACTCTAAGCCTTCCAAGCCATTTTGGGTAGAATTTGGGAAAATACATATTAATATGCCAAGAGTATATACCAGATGGATTGTTGACTTGATACTGATTTAGGACGTGATATACGTGGTAGGTACAAACGCAATTGCATGTAAATGGGGATTAAAAGGCGGGAGTTTATTTTGGACAGCCAAAATAATAGTATTCAAGTTATTGTTTTTAACTGCCCTTATACTTCTCATCATCTGGTTTTATAGACAGATAAAAGGCCCACAGGTGACCACACAAATTGAAACTCCTTTAGACATCCTCAAAAAAAGATATGCAAAGGGTGAGATTGATAAAAAAGAGTTTGAAGAAAAGAAGAAGGATCTTTAGTAAATAATTCTTTCAACCCGTTTTAATAAAAGCTCAAAACCTTCCAACCTTGTTTATTCCCCACTGTTTTTTAGCGATCAGGACTTTCTTAAAACAATAAACATAAAAGCTTGATATCCTCTCTTTGTTCTACAACATAATAGAAAATATTAAATATCATGTAGAACAAACAAGATTCGATGAAATTAATAAAACAACAAAGAGGAGACAAGGAATACTATTACCTTAAAAAAAGCCTAAGAATAGGAGACAAAGTCAAGACCTTCTCAAAATACATAGGACCAGTAACCATACCAGAAGAAGAACTAAAAAAGGACATTGAATATAACAAAACAAGGCTAAAAGAGGAGATAGAAAGATACAAAACCATTCATGCCCCTTTAGAAGACCTCTTAACCGGCCCTCAAATCAAAAAAATCGAAGAGATCAAAAATAAACATCAAAAAGAGATAGAAAAACTCACAAACATACCAAAAAAGAAAATCTACGAAAACTTTGGAATAAAATTTACTTACAACAGCAACGCCATAGAAGGGTCTACAGTAACCGAAAGAGAAGCCCTGCTTATCCTAAAGGACAAAGTAACACCTGGAGGAAAGACACTAATCGAGATCAAAGAAGCAGAGAACCATCAACGGGCCTTTGAATATATACTCAAAGAAAAGAGCAAAGTCAAAAAGAACCTAATTCTAGGATTACACAAGATCGTCTCAGAGAGATTATTAGGCATTTATGAAGGAAAGTTCAGAGACATAAAAGTCGAAATTCTAGGCGCAGATGTAAAGACATCAGAACCAGAAAACATAGCTTCAGAAATAAACGGACTGCTTCGATGGTACGGAAAGGTCAGGAAAAAGATGCACCCTCTAGAAGCAGCCGCAGTCTTCCACGTAAAATTTGAAAACATACACCCTTTTCGCGATTATAACGGAAGAGTAGGCCGATTGTTGTTAAATTATATGCTATTATCAGAAGGATATCCCATGATCATAATCCCTGTAGTTAGAAGAGAAGAATATTACGCAGCCCTAAACGCAGGAGATAAAGGCAACTACAAAGCCTTTGTAAAATTCCTATATGACCTGATAGTTAATGGCACATAAAAATAAACAAATTTAGTTCTTCAAAGGCTACAGTCTACTTATTGATCTTGTCGCTATACTGCCAGATAACCTTATACTTTCTATATTTCAACCTGGCCATAAACTCGATGTAGCACTACTTTAATGAGGGATAAGGGATGTAATTTTTTAATAATATTTTAATTTCCTTTAGAAGTGGTGCTGAAAATGGACCGAAAATTTAAAGCGTTTACATTTGGAATCTTCTTGGTTTCCTTATCCACACTCTGTTTCGAAGTCGCCCTCTCCTACGAATACGCCTTCATGTTCTGGTTTTACATCTCCTTTATAGTTATCACAATAGCCTTGTTTGGTATTGGAATAGGAAGCGTCGCAGGCTACTTCTTATCGAAAAGATACCCTGAAAGATTCTTTGACATATTGTTCAAGTCTTCCATTGGGCTGGCCATCGGAATGATAATCAGCATCGGCCTGTCAGCGCTGGCCAGTAGATTGATCTCTTTAGATTACAGCTACACTGGGATGATCGGATTTAGCTGGGACTACCTCCTCCTCATTTCCCTAGTACTAGGTTCTGCCGTCATTCCATTCTTCTTCTCAGGCCTCTGTCTTAGCACCGGACTTAACTACCCATCCGCCGATAAGAAGACTATCTCTTACATATACTTCTCAGACCTCGCCGGAGCGGGAATAGGAAGTTTCATCATATTAACTCTTCTACCTTTCACTAGTGTTGAAGGGATAATAGTCATCTGTAGCTTCATCGCCATAGGTGCAGCGGCAATTTTTTCCAAGAGACTCTTTGACAAAAATCTCAAAACTTTGTCCATATTTCTGGCGGTTCTACTGGTACTATCACTTAACACCAGTCTTTTGATGCCTAAACCAACAAACGACAAATTTTTGCCTAGACTCCAGAGAGATGGCGCAGAGATAATCTACACTCAATGGACTCCGATCTCAAGACTTGACATCGTCGAATATCCTGACAGTGGCAAGATCAGATTCATAGAAAATGGCATATACCCTATAACCGTAACCCGGGGGGCGACTGATTCCGGAAGTTTCAAAGAAGATCCCAGATCTCTAATGTTTTTGGACAATCCAAAGAATATGGTTGCTATAGGTTCAGGGGGTGGAGTGGAACTGGCTATGGCCCTCAACGCCTCGGTAGAGAAGGTCGATGCTGTAGAGATAAATCCACTTATCATCAAATACATGAAAAACGAACTTAAAGACTACTCCAACAGGATTTACTTTAACCCAAAAATCACAACCCACATAGAAGACGGTAGGGCATTCGTCCACAGAAGCACCGACCGATATGATCTCATAGAGAATGGGGTATTGGGAAGCAGCGGCATAGTAGTTCCATCGACATCGATGCTCACCTTTGAAGATGTCTATGTCTATACTGTCGAGGCAAACAAGGATTACTGGGACAGCATGTCCTCCGACGGGATCACAGTCACAATAATCTACGGGTTATTAGACGAATATAACACCATCGATGCAGATAGGGGGGTCACCTATTTTCTTCTAAGGCAATACTACACGGTGAAAAAGGCCTTGGAAGAGGTTGGAGTCGATGCATCCAGACATATGATGATCTTTAGATACCTTGAACCGGCGGACAGCCTCCTGGCAGAGGCTGCACAACAAGAGTATACCTTCATATTCAAAAAGGAACTCACACCAAAGAAAGTCGAGAGCGTCACCAATAAAGCCGAAGGCTTAGGACTTGAGGTCTTGTATGCCCCTTATTATAAAGGGAGTCTGGATTTTGATAGCATTCTTGAATCTCTTCCTGGCGACCGGGATGTGTCTCCAGCAACTGATGACAGGCCCTTTTTCTACTTCATATACAAATCCCCTCCCACCCCACTATACATTTTTGCCTTTATCCTGTTCGTCCTAACCCTGACCTTCATCATTCTCCCCATTTCAGTTAAACAAAGGATTGAACTTAGAAAAGTGAATTTTGTACTTCTCTTCTACTTTCTATCCATAGGCCTAGGCTACATATTAATAGAGATTGTTCTCATCCAGAAGTTCATCCTTTTTCTAGGAAACCCAGCTTACACCTTCCAAGTAGTACTTTTCACCATGCTAGTTTTCAGTGGAATCGGAAGTTACATGACCGGTGCATTTATGAAAACAAGAGATGACATTGCCCACAAACTTGTCTTAATCCTCTTAATACTGCTACTAGTAATATTCTCATTCTCGCTTTTACTATCGCCATTCGTATACAACTTTTTACATTTCAAAATATGGCAAAGAGTTCTAATGACCATTGGGTTTTTATCTCCCATCGCAATTTTAATGGGAATGCCCTTTCCTCTCGGTCTAAGAATAACATCTGCCTTTGACGAAAGCAACGTAATATGGATGTACGGCATTAATAGCTGCGGATCTGTTATCGGTGCTGTGATAGCAATGATCTTCGCATTAAAATATGGGTATTCTTGGACGCTTTTCTTGGGTGTGGCAACGTATATGTTCGCGACACTGGCAAGTATTGCCCTGAAGAATACATCTTCAACTTGAACTCAGCTAAGAAGTGGAACAGCCCAAATCCTACCATATACCGTCTTTAAACTAAACTTGGGGGATTTGAACCTTTAGTTCAACACCTCCCCATGACTTATCAAATTTCAAAGAATTTAAATAACGCTACAGGGCATGTGTTAAGACATGGCGCCCGTTGAAACAGCCCTTCTATCTTTAGAATCAGTTTTGTTAGTAGCGACCATTGTTCTTTTAATTTACAGTATTAAG
>JBHICB010000107.1:0-4819 GCA_046759365.1 Hydrothermarchaeales archaeon (SeqCode) | reverse complement strand
ATTCTTCCTGTGGGCCACCCTCTCTCTTCTCAAGATTTTACAGTCACAAAAGGTATTCTTTTACTATCTTCATCGCACAGAAATCCCCACACATGGTGCAGACTTCCGGATTTTGGGGTAGCCTTTTTCTCCGGTATTCCATCGCTTTTTTCGGGTCAAGACAGAGCTTGAACTGAGTCCCCCACTCTAGGTTGACCCTTGCCTTTGCCATTTTATTGTCCCTTCCTGTATCTATTCCTCGAGCTAAATCCACTGCGTGCGCGGCTATCTTCGAGGCTATAACGCCCATTCTGACATCCTCAATATCAGGCAGGGCTAGATGTTCTGCCGGAGTGACATAACAAAGGAAGTCAGCACCGGAAAGTGCGGCTATAGCCCCGCCTATTGCACCGCATATGTGGTCATAGCCAGGGGCAATGTCTGTAACGATTGGGCCCAAGACATAGAACGGAGCACCCTTGCACATCTTTTTTTGTAGGATAATGTTGGATTCGATCTGATCCAGGGGCATGTGACCAGGTCCTTCCACCATGCACTGGACACCGGCATTCCATGCTCTGTCCACCAGTTCAGAAAGGACGATAAGTTCTTGAATCTGTGCCCTATCTGTCGCATCTTTTAAACTCCCGGGCCTTAGGGCATCGCCCAAGCTTAGGGTAATATCATGCTCTTTTGCTACATCTAAAATGTAATCATAATTTTCATATAGCGGGTTTTCTTTTTCGTTGTGGAGTATCCACGCAGCCAAGAACGAGCCCCCCCTGCTGACTATCCCTGTAAGTCTTCCTTGTTCCTGCAACTTTCCCAGGCTCTCTTTTGTAAGCCCTACATGGAGGGTCATGAAATCCACACCGTCTTTTGCCTGCCTTTCAATGACATTAAAGAGGTCATCCTCTGTCATGTCCACAATGGCACCCCCATCTTGGGAAGTGACCTCAACAGCAGATTGATATATAGGCACTGTTCCCAAAGGGACAGGAATCTTGAGTATCTCTTTTCTTATGCCATCTATATCCCCTCCAGTGCTCAGGTCCATTATAGTATCGGCCCCGTATTCAACTGCCGCTTTTGCCTTCTCGATCTCAGGCTCTGGCTCAGGAAAGTCCATGGAGGTGCCGATGTTTGCGTTGATCTTGATCCTCAGTCCAGATCCTATCCCAACAGGTTCTGCTTCCCTTTTGAGATTACTGGGTATGACAATCCTCCCTGAGGCCACCCCCTTGACTATCTTTTCAACGGCGATGCCTTCCTTTTCGCTTACCCTCTTCATCTCCTCGGTTATACTGCCTTTCCTTGCATCTTCCATCTGGGTCATAATCGCACAGATCCAACTCTATTTTTAATGTATTTATAATTATATGGGAAAGTTTTTAACCCCATGTGGAAATATTCAAATGGTGGCGCAAATGAGGGACCTGAAAGCCAGAGATATCATGATAACGGATGTGATGAAAGCTGACTCGGATGAAATAGTAGCTTCTGCCAAGCTTCGGATGATGAGGCACGGGATAGGGGGTCTGCCGGTGGTAGAGAACGACAAACTAGTAGGAGTAATTACGCATCGGGATATAATACTGGCAGGGGAGGAGGTCGTCGGCTTGAAGGTTGGGGACATCATGTCCAAGGATGTCTCGTCTATAAACGAAGATGCGGACTTAAAAGAGATTACAAAGCTCATGAGAAAAACAGGATACCAGCGCTTGCCAGTAGTCGAGGGAGACAAAATTAAGGGAATAGTAACCCAGAGCTGCTCATCAACGCCATTGCCGAGCATCTGTGATGGACATGATTACATTAACAACTGATTTTGGAGACTCCGAGTACGTTGGAGCTTTAAAGGGCATCATTTATTCCATCTGCCCAGATGCAAGAGTAGTGGATCTAACACATAGTATAAGAAAGTTCGACATCAGACATGCCGCATACGTTCTTCATACAGTCTGCAGATACTTTCCCAAAGGTACCGTACATGTTGTGGTGGTCGACCCAGGTGTCGGTACTAAGCGCAGAGGGGTTATAGTAAAGACCGAGGATTTCGTATTCGTGGGGGCAGACAACGGTGTTTTTAGTTTGATTTACGGAATAGAGGAGATTTTTAAAATAACTGTTGAAAGCAAGTCAAAGACCTTCCATGGACGTGATGTCTTTGCACCCATTGCCGCCAAAATTGAATGCGGTTCTACACCGGAAGAATTCGGGACATTAATCACGGGCATAAAAAAAATAGATTTTGGTAAAGTAAAGATAAATGAAGATGATATAGAGGGTGAGGTCTTCTGTATAGATTATTTCGGCAATGTGATAACGAACATTAAAAGTGAGGATTTTTCTAAGATTGGCATCGAGTCTAGGAAGGGGGTTTCCTTGGAAATAAAAAATAAGAAATACGAATTAAGATTCTTGGAAAGCTATGGCTTTGCTAAAAAAGGAGAACTCTGCTGTCTTTTCGGGAGCGGTGGATACCTAGAAATGGCAGTGAATCAGGGCGACGCCAGCAAATCTCTTGACGTAAAAGGCGGAGAAAAAGTGGTGATATTCAGATGAAGGGTCTATTTGTAGGACGCTTTCAGCCGTTTCACAACGGACATCTGCAGGTCTTAAAACAAATTTTAAAAGATGTAGAGAAGCTTATAATAGGAATCGGTAGTGCCCAGTACGGCTTTACAAAAGATAATCCTTTTACCACAGAGGAGAGAGAGGAGATGATCTTAAGGACTTTATCCAAAGAAGGCTTGAAAAATTTTGAAATAGTCCCAATCCCTGATGTAAATGATGATAATATTTGGGTTGCTCACGTCGAAGGTATAGTCCCTGAATATGATGTCGTATTTTCCAACAACTCACTTGTAAAAACTCTTTTTACTAATGCTGGGAAGGAAGTCAAAACATTTTCATTTTTCAAAAGAGAAGAGTACTCCGGAACAGAGATCAGGAGAAGGATCTTGGCAGGTGAAGAATGGGAAAACCTGGTTCCCAAGACCGTTTTAGATTTTATGAAGGAAGCAGGAGGGGCAGAGAGGATCAATGATTTGGATAAAAAGAGCGGCTAATCAGTACCGGCTACGGCCGTCTAAAGTTTTAATTTATCTCCTTCAAAATCCATCCCTTCCAGTTCCAGCAAACTCTTCTTCATCTTTTTGCCCCCTCTTGAATAATCCCCCAATGACCGATCTGATTTTATCACTCGATGGCACGGGACCAAAACCGGAAAGGGATTTTTGGCCATTACATTGCCTACAGCTCTCGAAGCCCCATTATAACCTGCAGCTTCTGCCACATCCTTGTAGGTCATCGCCTTGCCGGAAGGGATCTCTCTGACTTTTTTTAGTACATTTTTTTCAAAGTCAGAAAACCTTGTGAGATCAATCCTAAAATTCAAAAGCTTTTCATATGAAATTTTTTCAAAATCGTCCTCATTTAAATCTGGAACAAACCTGATATCAGTATATACGACCTCCCCCTCCTCGATCTCAAGCTCTAAAAGTAACCCTAGATAGTCGAAAAATTTTTTCATAACATACAATTTGCACTAGGTTTTTATAGTCTTGTTGTTATCTTTTCAAACTGGTGTTCTTTTGGTAGCGACGATCGAGGTTTTAAAGCTCCAAAGAAAATTCGGGGATTTTGTCGCCATTGATGATGTAACCCTCTCCATTGATAAAGGGGAAACCCTTGCAATCTTGGGTCCAAACGGCGCCGGAAAGACGACTCTAATAAAGATCTTGTCCACCCTCCTGAGGCCGACTTCCGGTACAATAAGAATAAACGGCCACGACATAACCGAAGAAGCTGAGGAAGTAAAAAAGCAGATAGGCGTGGTCTCCCACAACTCATTCTTGTACGAAGAGCTGACAGCCAGGGAGAATTTGGAGTTTTATTCCAGATTATTCGGAATTTCTGATAACAAAAAAATTGATGCTCTCCTTGATGCAGTCAAACTCCATTTCAGGGCAGACGATCTGGTAGGCACTTTTTCAAGGGGCATGTTCCAGCGCCTTTCCATAGCAAGATCACTTTTACATGAACCCGAGGTTTTGCTTCTAGATGAGCCCACCACCGGCTTGGATGTCAAAAGCAAGCACACCTTTTTGGAGATGATAAAGGAGCAAAATATGAAAGGCAGGACCATAGTCCTGACAACCCATCATTTAGAAGAGGCAGAAGAACTCTGCCAGAAGGCCGCTATAATAGACCGTGGAAGGGTCATCAAAACCGGGACGATAGAAGAAATCAAAAGGAAGGTAGAGAGCCTGGAAGAGGCCTTTTTGAGACTTACAAAGGGATGAATATGAACGTTGATTCTATTATAGCAATCGTAAAAAAAGACCTCAAAATAGAGTTTCGGACCAAGCAGACGATAAACCTGATGTTCTTATTCGCGTTTATCACCCTGCTTATGTTCAGCTTCACAACAGAACCTTTCAGCGCAACTCTTCAGGATGTGGGCCCGGGCCTTCTATGGTTTGTCTTACTTTTCACAGGAATGCTCGGCCTCTCTCGTGCGTTTACAAAAGAAAAGGAGCTGGGGACTTTGGATGGGCTTAGACTTACCCCGATTAGCAACGAAGACCTTTTGGCTGCCAAGGTAATATACAATCTGATCCTGGTTTTTCTAATAGAGATTATCGCCTTCCCGATATTTTTAGCGATCTTCAATTATCCCATTAAAGGAAGTATTATTTTGGCTATTTTCATACTCACACTGGGTAACATTGGCTTTATCATAGTCGGGTCTTTCATGTCAGCCCTGGTGATGGAGGCAAAAACCAAAGACATGATTCTACAGGTGATTGTATTTCCCCTGATACTCCCCATTGTC
>JBHICB010000106.1:0-4886 GCA_046759365.1 Hydrothermarchaeales archaeon (SeqCode) | reverse complement strand
CCCTGCATATCCACATCAAGATCAAGAAGCTTGGTCAATATTTCCAGAACGGCCTTAGCAGAGTTTGGATCCAGATAATAGCCAGAGGTCTCCCCCATCAAGCAGGCTCCATCTACACCATGTTGCTTGGCCAGCCCCAAAAGAAGCCCTGAAACACCTATGATTTGGCCTACGCCGACTCTCTTCAAGACAACACCCATCCCCTCAAGTTCAGGTATAAGACTCTTATCGGTGATAGCGCCGAAGACCTTCGGATTCTCAACGAGTCTACCCACACCAAGGCCGCCAAGAGTGTAGATATAGCCCACATGGTAGTCTAAGGCGGTTTTCAAGATCTTCTGTGTCAAAGCATATTGCCCATTAGGGGTGGCACTTTGTGTGTTGCCTGTTACGAAGATGATATCCCTTTGAGAGGACTTCTCAGCTTTTTTATAAAAAAAATCGTTCCGCATAGATTCTATTAGGCCACTGTCCTTGACAATGACCTGGGGTGGAAAAAGAGGTGAAAAAATGGTGATAAATTTTTTTGCATTAACCTCCTTGATAAGATGCATCACGGCTATCTTACCCACATTCCCTATGCCCGGGAGCCCCTCAACCAATACAGGGTTCTTTAAAACCGGTTCTTCATCCACAAAAACTTTAAATTCTTCCATCTTTCACCAGCACTTCCCTTTTCAACTTTCGCCGATATTCGCCATAAGGATCCTGCGGTGAGAATCTGGCAGGATGCGGGTTCACAGTCTTGCTACCACATCGGTTGCAACTCTTTTTTAGCGTGTACCTCTTACACGCCCTGCAGTACAACATCATCATGCCTTTATCTCCCTCAAAAATGTTCCGGTGCCCCCTCTGTCCTTTAACGCATCAATCACATCATCAGCAACATCCTTTAATACTTCTTCTGCCAGCTTGTAATCAGGAGCTGTGACATGAACCGCGTACTTGGGAGAGCCCACATAGCGGATGTCCAACTTCACATCCTCTACACGAATCTTCTCCCTTGCATCAATCAACGTCTTTTTAATGCTCTCGATACCATCTGATGTGGGGCATCTAAGCATCAAGTACCCAGTTATCTCGACCAGGGGAAATTCAACATTTTCCTTCACAAATTCTATAAGGGGCTTGACCCACTCCTTCTTTATACCCTTCAAGGCCTCCTCCCCCAACATTGAGACCTCCTCTAGACCCGCGTAGATCTCACCATACTCCTTCTCGAGCTTGAAACCAACTTCATTATAAGCCTCATCGAGGGTTTTGTCAATCTTTCCGGCCACCAGTTCCAGGAGCTTCTCTGCCTTTTGATCACGCTTCCATGCCTGATTCTTATTCTTTCTCTGGGCATCCCCTACCCGCCTCACTGAAAGGTCCACATGCCTCTTTACAGCATCAACGTGTAGCACCTTTGCAACAGTCTTTTGGCCCTCCCTAACAAAGTCGCGAATATTCTTTATCCAAGTAGATGCAACCTCCGATATATGTATAAAGCCTTCCTTGCCCTCATACTCATCAAGTCTCGCAAACGCCCCGTGAGAAAATACCTTCGTTATCGTGCAAATAACAAGGTCCCCTTCCGAAGGAAAATCCTGCTTCTTTTTTACCAATAACCTCACTCCAGAACAGATAAGATCCTCGTCAGTATCTTGGCCTTCCCCCCTCTTGGCCTTGCTATCGTCTTGCCGCAGACGAGGCATTTGACCGGTGTCGAAACCGACCCAAAAATGACCTGCTCATTGCTGCAATCAAAGCACTTTACCCTTAGAAACCTGCTCCTGTACTTCTGTGAGAATTCCATAACCTCACGCCTCCTCAAACTCCAGCTTCTTGACCCTGAAGCCAGTTACATTGTGAGCTTTACCGCACTCCCTACATCGCAGTATCAAATTGACCTTTTTAGTCGGCTTGGCTCCTGATGGTAAGGCCCGGGGAAAACCACCGTAACCCTCCATAACCCTTCTAAACTGTCTTTGACCGGCCTTTAATTCACCAGGCTTTCTCTTTTTGGCCTTCAATACCTCATGAATCGTGTGTTTCCTGCAGGAAGGGCAATGAGTTCTTTTTTCTTTGGGCATCTTCATAAATCAATACCTCAGTTGGTGATAAAAATTACAATAGAGAGGTATCTTTTAACATCCGCAATCCTTATAAAGGTTCAGTCCTTGAATTGGATAAATTCGGCTACCCCTCTTTTTATGAATATTTTTGCATTCGCCTCTGGGAGATTAACCACGTCTTCGAGTTTAAATGATCCATATGTCTTTCCGTCCACACCTACTATCTGGGGCATGTCTTCCAATATCCTAACTGTCCTTTTTGGAAAAATTTTTTTTTCAGATTCTTTTGAAGTTTGGGGTTCTTCGACTGTTTTTAGTTCAGGCTTAACTTTCTCCAGATCTCCAATTTTAGCTTCATCGATCTGCTTTTTATTTCCTTTAGGGATTGATGTCTGAGAAGTAAATTTCAGAAATTTGTCTCTCTGTATCTTCAAAATTTCCATAATCTCCTTTAGGGTTTTTTCTTCTTCAGGAACAAGGTTTTCGACCTCAGGCTTTGTCCCGCGTCTTGCAAATGATAAAGCATTCAACACAACCTTTCTCTCTCTCGCGTTGTACAGATCTACAATTAACTTCTCAAGGTTTTTCCTCTCCTCTGAGTGTTCAGAGTATTTTTTATAGAATTCATTGATGTATTTTTCAAGCTGGGAATAAAAGTCCTCACCGACCTCTTGCAAGTATGGCGACCTCTTCTCTTTCCTAAGAAGTTCTGTCAGTGTATTTATATCCATTTTGAAATCCCTCTCGTTACTATCTCATCTTGACTTATATATTATTCCCAAAACCCGATAGTTATTGCTATCTGTGTGGTTGGCAATCACTTCTATTTTTTTAATCGATAATCCTATTGATCTCATGAAATAAAATATAAAGGAAGGAGACCGATCTCTTTCAAGAGAGATTCTGATCGAGGGTCCGTGATGATAAGATTTGACAATGGAACATTCGATTACGAAACTGCAAAAGAGAAGGAGTGGATTGTAACCAACGGTCTGGGGGGATACGCCTCATCCACAGTAATCGGTGCCAACACCAGGAAGTATCATGGCCTTCTTATCTCTTCTCTAAATCCTCCAACTGACCGATGGCTTTTGCTTTCAAAACTGGAGGAAGAGGCAACCATAGACGGCCAAAACTACAAGCTCTCAACTAACAAGTATCCGGGTGTCATTCACCCCCAGGGATACAAATATCAAAGTGCTTTTATCTACAATAATTTCCCCACATTTGTCTATCAAATTGAGGGGGTCTCCCTAGAAAAGACTGTATTCATGCCACACGGTTACAATGCAACCATAGTGTCGTATAAAGTCCACAACAAAGGAAAGCCAATCGACATTAAAATAAGACTCCTTATTAACTCCCGGGATTTTCATTCCAACACGCATTACTCTTCTTTAAACTGGTATTTCGGACAGAAAGCAGGATTAAGAGATGTTTTCATCAAGGCCTCTTTTGAAGAAGCCCCCACAGTGGTTTTAGGGTCCGATCTTGCCCTTTATTTAAGAAATGAGTTCTGGGTCTATGACATGGTCTATGAGAAGGAGAGATTTAGAGGAATAGATGATAAAGACGACCATTATTCCCCGGGAGAATTTTCCATCCGCGTTGGGAAAGGGAAAACCAGTTTTAATATAATCGCGACCGGTGGAAAATATGCCAGAGAAGATTTTAAAAAGTTATATTCAAAAAAGCCTAAAGATTACGAGAAACTTCTGGAAAAGGAAAGGAAGAGAGTATTAGCGTTGCAAAAGAAGGCCGCAAAACTTCACAAGTGCAGTGAAGACCCCTTGGTAAAAGAACTTACGATAGCGGCTGACTCATTTATTGTTAAAAGACAAAGCACCAAATCACAGTCTATTATTGCGGGATATCCCTGGTTTTCAGACTGGGGTAGAGATTCGATGATCTCACTTACAGGGCTTACCTTGGCTACCGGGAGATACGATGACGCCAAAGAGATTCTAAAAACCTACGCAAAATACTATGACCGGGGGATAATTCCAAACAGGTTTTCGGATCACGGAGAGAAACCAGCATACAATACTGTCGACGCCTCACTCTGGTTTTTTATTGCTGTTTATAAATTCCTTGAATATACTGGTGATTACAAATTCGTGAAAAAGGAGCTGTGGGCTACTTTAAAGGAGGTAATTCAAAATTATAAAGAGGGCATGGTACCTGACATCCGAATGGACTCAGATGGTCTGATATCTTCAGGATCTAAAGATACACAGCTTACATGGATGGATGCAAAAATTGGGGATTTTGCCGTAACTCCTAGGGACGGGAAAGCTGTTGAGATTAATGCACTCTGGTACAACTCGCTGAGAATAATGGAAATGTTGGCGGGAAAATATAAGGAGAATACTAAGGATTACAAAATTCTGGCTGAAAAAGCGAAGAAGAGCTTTGAAAAATTCTGGAACGATGATAAAAAATGCCTTTATGATGTAATAAAAGGTAAATCCAAAGACGCTTCTGTAAGGCCGAATCAGATATTTGCGGTAAGCCTTCCATATTCTATTCTTGATTGGGAAAAAGAAGCCTTTATAGTCAAAAAAGTGATGAGCGAATTGTCAACACCTTACGGACTTCGAACATTATCGCCTAATGACGAAAGATACAAAGGATACTATGGTGGAGATCAGTTCAACAGGGACTCAGCATATCATCAGGGCACAGTTTGGCCTTGGCTTCTTGGGCCATTTATTAGCGCCTATTTAAAGATAACCGAATACAGCAATGGTAGTAAAAAGATAATAGAAAGAGATTTTATACGCCCATTCTTAGACCATTTGAACACAGCAGGTGTCGGGACGATATCAG
>JBHICB010000105.1:0-5004 GCA_046759365.1 Hydrothermarchaeales archaeon (SeqCode) | reverse complement strand
GGACTAGAATATAAGGAGGTTAATGTTCTCAAAAACCCAGAGAGGATAACCAAGCTTGGCGTCATGGTCACACCCACCATAGCAATAGACGGCAGGATTGTCTTTGAAAAGACACCAAAAGAAGACAAGCTTAGAGAAAAGATAAAGGAATATTTGGAGAAAAAAGGATGAACCTAATTGACCTTATAATTGTTCCTTTAGCCTTCGGACTGATAGGTTTTATCGAGCCTTGTGTTATCGGAATGAATGCCATATTCCTAAGCTATGTTGTCCCCTTGGGCAAAAGAAAAAGAATAATCGAAACAACAAAATTTACAGCCGTAAGGGCCATCTTCCTTTCAGCCCTTGGCTTACTTGTAGCATTGATAAGCCAGAAAATCTTTGTCTTCAAGAGATCCTACAACACCGCTCTTGGTATATTCTTTATCATTTTAGGCGCCATTTACATAGCAAGCAAGTTTAAACCCATGCCCATGCCGAACATAAGCCTTTTAAAAGGAAAACAGAACGAAGTCTCATACGGGGTGGTCTTTGGACTTTCCATCCCGGCATGCGCCATGCCATTATTTTTAGCGCTCCTTTCAAAATCGGCAGGTTTAGGAGACCTTCTTTTAGGAGCAGTCTCACTTTTTGTCTTTGGACTAGGTCTTTCAGCCCCTCTACTTGTCATGAGCTACTCTGACAGGGCAAACAAATGGCTGGAAAACATAGCTAAGGGTGTAAACATTGCCCCCATCATTGGGGGATTGGCTCTTATCATAGTAGGGGCATACACGATACTGCAAGCATAAAAAGAGCACATCTACCTTGCCCAAATAAAACCGACCAACAAAACAGACAACAACCATCCCCCAAAGATCGCCATATAAACCTCACCCATGGTAAGCCTAAGACCCTGCCTCCACGCATCCTCCCACCTTTTTGTCTTATCAACCCAGCCCTGCTCTGTTGTGCCTGGCGGAATATCGTCCCAAACAGGCTTACCAGGATAGTTGATAATAATGTCCCCATCTACGTATTTTTTAGCTGCTTCATCCCACTCAGCCTGCTTAAGCTGCATC
The DNA here is from genome assembly GCA_046759365.1 of Hydrothermarchaeales archaeon (SeqCode). Classification (GTDB taxonomy): domain Archaea; phylum Hydrothermarchaeota; class Hydrothermarchaeia; order Hydrothermarchaeales; family SZUA-236; genus JAZFTJ01. Next base: position 3,943 of record JBHICB010000105.1, on the reverse strand, counting down.
GCATTTTTATAACCCAGCCTCATCAACGTTAAAATCCTATTCCTGCCACCCCCTATAGCCAGACACTCGGCTGCAGGAAGATAATGGAGTCGAACAGGGCCCTCCTTTACAAACTCAGAAAAATATTTTCTCTCATACAAACGAAACTCGGTAATCCAAGGGATCTTTCCATCAGGCTTCTCAAAATCCTGCCTTAAGGAACCAAGATCAGTTATCTCATCACTACCATGCTGATCAAGATGCTGACCCATGGGAAAAAGAGTCACCTCCTGACCATCAGTTGTGAATTTAAACACATCACTGCCGGGAAGACCAGATTTTAAAGCAAGGGCCTTGAACAGATCATACTCGGGATATCTCTTGTTATAATACCAGCCCTGAACAACTCTGAAAAGATGCCCAATCCCAGTTTTCTCAAAAAAGACAAGGAAAGGCTTCCAACTCATAAAATAACCAACCCAAAACCTCTACATGAACTCTGCAGCAAGGAATTCATAAAGTCTTAGCCTCATCCCATCAAGGTTAAGCATCCTTGCCCTGCCGCCATCATCTGTTTTTGCCCAGTAAACCTCGCCCCTCAGCTTCTTCAGATACTTCTTGTCAATCTTTACATCATCTTCAACAGTGATGGGCAACACTTTCACTATCCCCATTGCCTCTAACTCCGGGAGGAAGGACTTGGTCTGTTTTTCGTATAGCTCCTGTCTATTCTCAACAGTCTTTATATTGTCGTCTGCACGTCTAACAAGCCTGCCGCCACATATGTCACAGACCCCTTCCACTTTAGGAGGATCGAAGTCACTGAAGCCCTTTGCACAGTCCTCACATGCCCGCCTGTTGCCCTCGACAACACCATAGACTAGGAACTTGCGCGGTACATCCAGGTAGATTACAAGGTCGATTTTAATCTGTGAAAACAATATGTCTTTTTGGGCTTTTGTGCGCGGGAATCCATCAAGTACAAAGCCGTTTTCAATACATTCTTTTCGCCTCAGATGCTCCATAACAATTGGAACGATGATCTCATCAGGAACAAGCTCCCCCCTTTTCATAAAGTCCAGAGCCTTTTTAGACAATTCAGAATCAGGATCATCATGAACCCTGGCCCTTAAAGCGATGCCTGAAGCAACATGAACCAGGCCTAAATCTTTTAAATCCTTGGACCTGTTGCCCTTTCCACCACCAGGAGGCCCGAAGAGGATAATCTTCTTACCCTTTAAAGCAGGCCTTAAACTATCTAAATCGATCATATCGTGCGCTTAACTTTCTTTAATTTGTAATCTTTGGTAATAATTAAATTGGCATTCTTCTTAATCTTCATCACAGCCTCATGCTCTTTTTCCAAGACACTCTGCCTGAACTCATCCATCACCTCTTTGCCCCGCTCCTTCTGAAACTCCTTGGTATCCCTGTAGCTTCGTTCAATAAAAATATTATAATCAGCATAGAGACTGTTGGCATAAAGACCATCAATAATTAGAACCGGAATATCCTGAAAATTGACCACCAGCCGATGCTGAATATTCGTCCGGATATCATAGATAGGGATAAGAGTGAGGCCAGCGTCCTTTTTAAACTTTTTAACAATATACTTAAGCTCAACCTGATCAACCTCAGAAAGACCCACAGACTCAAAATTGGTCTTAAGACGAAGCTTATTTCTCTCCTTTCTTGGAAAGATATAGAAGTCATCAAAAGTGAGGATAAACGATTTTATCCTTCTAGAAGACTTGTTAAGATTATGACCGATCTCATGAGCAACCTCAGATTTGCCACTCCCTGCTTCACCACCAACAGCAACAATGATCTTATCATCATCGGACAAATCCTTTAAAATGAACTCAGAAATCTCAGCAGCAACCTTTTTTATCTCCGGCTTAATAAGCAAAACATCTCCTAACGGCATAGATGCGCCACCTCAGATAAAGACAACACTTTTTTCTTATTTTAATGCTCCCCCCCTAGAAATAGGTTTCCACCAACACACAATAATCAAAAAATTGGATTAAAATTAAATAACCCAGCAACCAATATACAAAGATGAGTTGTCTTAAGTGAAGCTCAATAGGCCTTTTAAAAAAATGAAGTTATAATATGGCAAAGATATGATAGTAGACGACAAGAAAGTCATGATTAATACTGAAATGAGGTTAATAATCGTCCTTTTGTCAATTATACTCCTAACTTCATGTATAGCGGTTGATGAGAGGGAAGCAGCTTTTGGAGGAAATATAACAGCTGAGAATGTTACATTTATTGAACCATTGGAAAAAGAGGAGCCTTCTAATTTTAGAGAGGCAAGAGAGTTTATGGTGGAACACCACCTTATGGGGAGGGACATCACTGATGTAAAAGTCCTTAAGGTCATGGGCAGGGTTAAAAGGCAAGAGTTTGTGGACGAAATCCTAAAAGACAAAGCTTATTCTGATAATCCTCTGCCCATCGGTGAAGGACAGACTATCTCCCAGCCCTATGTGGTTGCTTTAATGACACAGTCACTTAATTTAAAAGGCGATGAAAAGGTGCTTGAGGTCGGAACTGGTTCGGCATATCAGGCAGCAGTCTTAGCAGAACTCACAGAAGAGGTTTACACCATAGAGATAAAGGAAGGCCTTGCAAGGACTGCAAAAGAACGACTTGAAAGATTGGGTTACACTAACGTTAGGGTTAAAAATGCCGACGGATATTTTGGCTGGGAAGAGCACGCCCCATATGATGCCGTAATGATAACAGCTGCTGTTAATCACATCCCCCCGCCATTGATTGCACAGCTAAAGGACGGCGGAAAACTCATACTGCCTTTAGGGAGCACAACATATTATCAGACCCTCACCCTTGTTGAAAAAAAAGGCAACGAGCTCAAGGCAACCCATATTACTAGCGTGATCTTTGTTCCTCTAGTCGGGGAGGCGGAAAAGCAAAAATAACACTAACCATGGAAAGGGCATAAGCAAGCGAGGCTAAAAGTATAACCTGGGAAAATCCCGAATGCATTGCTAAAATGACAGCAAGTATTGATGCTAGAACAGATGCCGAACCGTTTGCGGCCCACGCCCATGGTATGAGTTTTATATCTATTTTTTCCACAAGCCTTATTCCCATTGGAAGGGGCATTCCCATTAAAAAGCCAATCGGGGCTATGGCTAGGACAGCGGCGGCATACCTTAACCACATATTTGTTGTCCTGACATAAGCGAAAAACACTGGGAGAAAGAAGAGGTAAAAAAGTACTGTTAAGACAAGTATTGTTAGTCTGTATTTCAAACGCCTTGCGGATACCGTTGACCTGTTTGTATAAAGGCTTCCTAATCCTGAGAAAACAAGCAGGCCGAAGAGCACAGTCGAAATAGCAAAAACAGGCTTTCCGAGGAAGAGAATAAACTTCTGGATCAAGGGTATTTCAACAAACATAAAAGCAATTCCAATAAAAAAGAAGTAAGAAAGACTCCCTGCTTTGTGGGGTATCTTAAAACCCTTTCTTCTACCTGCCAAAGGAAGCAGGACAAAAAAGAGGGTTAAGATAATTGCCTGAACTAGGAGTATGTAAACGATGTAGCTACCCTCAATAAAGATCTGCCATTTTTTACTCGTACTTTCATATGTTTCTTTTAGTCTGTCAGGCCTTAAGAACTGAAAGAAGAACGGATTCTCATCTCTTGTCGGCGAGACATCAAAAAGATAGGCTTTATAAAACTCCTCTTTATTGGATGTAGTGACTAAATCGTTGATTGTAAGGTAATAATAGTCCTCGGGAAACCTGTTGTAAATGTTTACCTCAGATTCCAAGACGCCCGGGACATATACAATATCGAAACTTTTTGATCGTGAAAAATCGCGTATTTTTTCAATCTCTTCTGAGGTAAAGGCTGTCTTTTTTGCAAGGATTGTAATGGTCCCCAAGCTTCTTAAATCCGCAATATTCTTTTCAGGCGTATCTATAGCC
>JBHICB010000104.1:0-5027 GCA_046759365.1 Hydrothermarchaeales archaeon (SeqCode) | reverse complement strand
GTCCCGGCTACGGTCTAATCTACCTTGCGATTAATTTTGAAACAACCCCTCAACATATGGACTTACCAACACGAGCAATATTTAAATACAGAACGCGTATAAAAAGAGCGAAAAAAAGGGGGTTATCCTCTGAAAACTGAAAACGTGGATATATTTTGGCAATCCATCAAAAACTTCAAAGGGGATATAGATTATATTAACAGAGAGTTGGCCAACTGCATTCCCCCAGCCTGCCCTTCATCGTTATATGATGCTTCCAGACATCTAACAAAAACAGGCGGAAAACGCATCAGGCCCACACTTGTCACCCTTTCATTTGCTGCAACAGCCCAAAACGGCAAAGACATTAGGTATATAGCCCCAATAGCCGTGGCTATAGAGTTAATCCATACAGCAACGATAATTCACGATGACATAATAGACAAAAGCTCCATGAGAAGAGGAGTAAAAACAGTTAATGCCCGGTGGGGAAATGATACAGCAATATTAGCAGGGGATCTGATATTCTCAAAGGCATTCGGATTAGTAGGCACCCATGATAATAAAGAGATGAGCAGAATAATATCAGAAGTATGTGCTAAGCTCTCAGAGGGAGAGGTGTTGGAAGCCTTACATACGCGTAACACAAAGATGACAGAAGAAGTATATTTGGAGGTCATTGAGAGAAAGACCGCATCCCTTTTTGAAGCAGCCACCAGATGCGGTGCAATTCTAGGCGGAGCAACAGAAGAACAAATACACGTCCTTGCAAGATACGGTCACCTATTGGGTATAGGATTTCAAATGACCGACGATGTCCTTGACCTGATAGCTGGACAAAAGAAACTTGGAAAGCAAATCGGCATGGATATAAAATCTGGAAAGGTAACCGTCCCAGTTCTTCACGCATTGAAAAATTCAAGTAAAGAAGATAGAGAACGCCTGGGAGGAATACTAAATAAAAAAGAGCACAGCAAAAAAGATATGGAAACGGTGTTGGAAATAATGGAGAGGACAAAATCCATTGATTATGCATTAAAGAGGGCAAGATCATTTGTAAAAAATGCCAAAAAAGAGCTAAGGCGTTTGAAAGAGTCTGAAGCAAAAAAGGCCCTTGAGAAGATCGCCGACCATACTATAAATAGACAATTTTAGGGATCTCAAATGAACGTGGAAGATATTCTAAATGAGCATTTGGATATGGTAGACAATGAGATTAAGGACCTATTTAAAGGACATAATTTTCCATCAAAACTCTACGATATGATGCAATACCACATGGGCTGGTTGGATGAAAATTTTAAGACGACAACCCAATATGGTGGGAAGAGATTCAGACCAACTCTATGCCTTTTGGTCTATAATGCATTGAGCGGAGTATATGATAAAGCCTTGCCGGCAGCAGCTGCCCTAGAACTGATACACAATTTTTCCCTGATACATGACGACATTGAGGACAGAGATGAAACGAGAAGGCACAAACCTACAATATGGAAGCTGTGGGGGGAGGTGCAGGGGATAAATACTGGTGACGGCATGCATGTCCTAGCAAATCTAGCTGCTCTGCGTCTAAGGGAGAGAGATGTGAGTGATTCAAGAGTGGTCGACGTCCTTAAGATCCTAAACGAGACCGTCATGAGGTTGTGCGAAGGACAATATCTGGATATGAGCTTTGAAGAAACAATGGACGTGACCACCGATATGTATCTGGATATGGTATCTAGAAAGACCGCTGCCTTGATCCGAGCAACAACCGAGATCGGTGCGCTTTTGGCAACAGAGAATGAAGAGATGATAAAACACTTTAAAAATTTTGGTGAAATGATAGGCATAGGCTTCCAGATAAGGGATGACATCATAGGCGTTTGGGAGAAGTCGGAGAGCACTGGTAAACCAAAGGCCAGCGATATCAGGAATAAGAAGAAGAGCCTGCCGGTTATACATGCACTGGAAAAATCTTCCAAAGAGCAACGCAAGGCCATGCAGGCCATATATGCCAAGGAAAAGCTAACAGATAAAGATGTCGAAAAGGTGCTCGATATATTACATAAAGCAGGATCTTATGAATACTCTCAAAATGTTGCAAAAAAATATGAAAATGAAGCATTAAAAGAGCTTTCTAATATCAAGGTCAACAACAAGGCAATGGACAGGATAAAGGAACTTGCCATGTTCTTGGTAAGAAGGAGCTATTAGGGTAACATTGATATCTGAACTAGGAAAAGCGAACTCGATTTAGAGTGGCCAGTTATGACGTAAAATCTGTTATTGAAAATGGAGTGCTGTAAGGACATTCTACTTTTTTATAACCTCGGATATCGCATCCAATACGCACTTTATAAAGTCTTTTTTACCGGTAATTAATACATATCCCCCCTCTTGTCTCTCCATCTTTGCTCCACAAGATTTGACTATCTCCTTCATCTTTTCAAATTTAAGAATGTTAGATATATCTATCCTTACCCAGTTTTTATCTCTGGGCAATCCGGGGACAAATTTACTGTTCGATACGGTGAATTCATATCTACTTTTTCCCTCAAAGACTTTCTTGAACTCATTCTCCCACCGCGAGATAAAATCTTGGCCCAGAGATTCTGCTGCTATGAATAGCTCCATACAAGCGTTATTTAAGATCTCTTCGGCATCGATTAACTCTTCTATATGGATATGGGGGTCGGTTTCGCAGTGGCTGAGGATCATCTTGGATGTCTTTAATTTGGAAATATCTACCTCAATACCCGCTTTCTTTATTTCTGTAGCCATTTTCATGGTCGTTGCCCATAACTGTTCGGCCTTCTTAAGATCTGATGAAAACGCCATAATATTTCTCTACAATTCTTGTGCTCGATATTGCAATTCGATTTTAGCTTCGATTAGTTATAGATTAGTTATAAATATAATCGAGACAAAAGACATAAAGTAGTAGGGCGGTGATGGAGGTCTTCCGTTTTATTGTAAATAATGCACGATTTCATTGGATCGACTCATCGCGCCTATAATCTCAGAGAAACTTTAAGACCCAGAAAGGTGAGTTATGGTGGTCCATTTCGGAGAAAAGGGGTTACTATAAGCCAAGTCGTAGACCATCATGGCATGATGGAGATATACTCCCATTTGTTCGCTTCGGCTTTCTTATTCATTGCAAGTCTTATAGCCCTTTATTTATTTTATAAGGCGTTGAACAGGGAGTCTTCTTATTATTGGAGATATATCGGAGCAGGAACGGTTGGAGTAGGTTTGATCGGACTTGGTGAGGCGGCAGAGCACTTCTTTCTAAATTCATCGTTCGGTCACGGGATTTTCCACTACTTGCGTATGATAGCAGCGCCGATTGCATTTATACTTCTTTTACATAGGGATAACAGAATTTATCAGAGAAGATCAGATAACGTCCAAGTTTGATTCAGTACAAAGTTCAAAAGCCCTGTCCACCAAGCATATTTTGCTCATATTTACGGTGATGTTTATGGTGGTGGTTGTTTTGGCGGGTGTCTCCTATGTACCATGGGACCCGAGGGTCGAAGTACCTTTCCTTTATGTATCTCTTATACCAACACTCATTCTGGCTTGGATGCTTGTCGTCAAATCCGAAGAGATCACAGAATCTATTGTAATGATCTTCATCCCGATAATAGCGGTCTTGGTCTCCCTTCTAGCACTGGACATATGGTTTGGGAGATATGTGGACATATGGGGCAACGCTACCCTTTATGTGATCACTCACAATATCCAGAACGTATTCCATGTGTTGAACGGCGGAGTATTGTTGATGTTTGCTATATTTGCTGGACGTGCCCAAAGATTAAGGATTTTGTACGATAAAGAAGAGAGATTAAAACTCAAAGAGGAGTAGATAAACAGTCGTCGGAAATCTTAATCCCGCCTCTTTTCAACATTTCTGACGGAACTCTTCGCAAATTTTATAAACCCTCTACCCTTAGAGAAACTGGCAAATTTCTTATCTTTTGGAGAATAACATATGGCGAAGGTGAAAAAATCCCAAAACGACGATCCCAGAGTAGGTGTATTTATCTGTCACTGTGGGACAAACATTGCAGGCGTAATAGACGTGGAAGATGCAGCAAAATACGCCAAAAAATTGAAGGGCGTGGTCTTCGCCACAGATTATCGTTATATGTGCTCTGAGCCCGGTCAGACGACGGTAAAAGAGGCAATCGAAGAGAATGACCTCAATAGGGTCGTGGTAGCGGCATGTTCGCCCAGATTGCATGAACCTACGTTCAGAAAGGCCCTCCAAGAGGCAGGGCTTAACCCTTATCTTTGCGAAATGGTGAATATCAGAGAGCAGTGCACGTGGGTCCACATAAAGGATCCGAAGAAAGCCGCTAGAAAGACAAATGACCTCATCAGAATGGGAGTTGCCCGGGCGTTAGCCCTGACACCCCAGGAGAAAAAAAAGGCCAAAGTGATAAGGAACGCCATGGTAATCGGGGCTGGAATAGCAGGGATCCAGGCCGCCCTTGATCTCGCTGACCAGGGTTTTAAGACGTATCTCGTGGAGAAGGAGACAACCATTGGAGGGAAGATGGCCCGGCTTGATAAGACATTCCCTACCATGGACTGCTCTTCCTGTATTCTAACACCAAAAATGGTGGATGTCTCAAGGCATCCCAACATCGAGTTACTAACGTATTCAGAGGTCAAATCGGTGGAGGGCTACATAGGGAATTTCAAGGTAAAAGTAGAAAAAAAGCCCAGGTTTGTAATCGAAGAAGAATGCACTGCATGCGGACTCTGCGTCCCCCCATGTCCAATAGAATCTCATAACGAGTTCGATCTTGGCCTAGGAATAAGAAAGGCGATTTATGTGCCGTTTCCCCAAGCAGTTCCTCTAACTTACACAATAGATAACGAGCACTGCATCGGTTGCGGGTTGTGTACAGCGGTGTGCGAACTTGAGGCGATAGATTTCAACCAAAAGCCAGAAGTCCTGGAGCTTGATGTGGGGGTGATAATAGTTGCCACAGGATTTGATATTTTCAATGCTGCTAGGAAAGAGGAATATGGTTATGGAAGATTCGATAATG
>JBHICB010000103.1:0-5160 GCA_046759365.1 Hydrothermarchaeales archaeon (SeqCode) | reverse complement strand
AAGTAGAATTCTTACAAATATCTTTGGCTTCAGTTTTATACAATGAATAGTCAAGTAAGAATTGTGGATAAAGAAGTTCTTGGTGTGATATATGGATGCTTATGTTTTTTTGGATTCACACTGGAAGACAATAAGAGAAAATATGACGATATGGATCATGTTGACATTAAATGGATAAATATCATGGTGTGCCCGAATATACAGTATTAACCAGAACTTTCGATCTACCAAGATCGAATTAAAAGTCCAGAAAACCTGGAATATTCTTCCCAAAACGTTAAAATATGTTTAGCTATCTAATTTAATACCTCGGTGTATAAAATGACCTACGATTTTCTTGCCGCTGAAAGGAAGAAAAAAAAGGTTCTTCCAGAGGAGGGGATGACTTTTGGCGGTATCTTGGGCAAGGCGTTAGATAGGGCGGCCAGAGAAGGTGAGATTGAATACGACATCTTGAAGAGCATTGATAAAGCTGATGAAATTGGTAAGGGAATTGAAGGAGAAGTACTTGAAAAAGGACCTGGGTATAAAATAATAAAGAAAAAAGATGAAAAAACTCCTATTTATTTAGTCGCTCTTCCCATACTAAGCGATAACGAAAAAAAACTTGTTAGGGAGATTGAAAAGAAGGCGATTGTGGATATTGCTATCGATCCGGAGGCTATTCTGGATCGTGAAAAGAAGAAAAAGACCTTTTTAAGAGAAGTTGTCCAATTCATTAAAAATCGTTATCCAGATGTCTCTCAGGAAAAACGCAACTCATTTTCATCGTTGATCGTTCAAGATATGGTGGGATACGGACTACTAGACCCCTTACTTTCTGATGACGCCTTAGAAGAAGTAATGCTTTTGTCAACAGGAAAAAGCGTCTATATATACCACAGAAAACATGGCATGTGTAAGACCAATATTTTCTTCGAAACTGATGAAGCGGCAATAAAGATAATTGCAAGAATAGCAAGATCTGTTGGTAGGAGAGTCGACGCCTCTTCCCCCCTACTGGATGCAAGGCTAAGGGATGGCTCAAGAGTCAACGCTACTGTCCCCCCAATCTCATTAGGCGGACCGTCTCTCACCATTAGGAAATTCAAAGCAGAGCCCCTGACTATTTTGGATATAATCAACTTTGGAACACTTGTACCTGATGTCGCGGCATTTCTGTGGCTTGCTGTTGAGGGATACGAAGTAAGGCCTGCAAATATCCTTGTCTCTGGCGGAACTGGTTCAGGCAAGACCACTACATTGAATTGTCTAGGCTCCTTTGTACCCCAAACCGAAAGAATAATAACCATCGAAGATACTGCTGAGCTTCAATTGCCCGTGAAACATTGGATAAGATTGGAAACAAGACCACCGAATGTTGAGGGGAAGGGTGAAATTTCTATGGACATGCTTCTTCGGAATACTCTGCGTATGCGACCTGACAGGATCATCGTTGGAGAGGTTAGGGGAAGTGAAGCAAATACCTTATTAACTGCTATGAATACGGGCCAATCTGGATCTCTTGGAACTCTTCATGCAAACAATGCAAGAGAGACTGTTACTAGACTTACAAGTGCCCCGATGAATGTGCCCATGGTTATGATCCCGGCATTAAATTTGATATTGATGCAGAATAGACTCCACCATAAAGGAAAGACAATACGGCGTGTAACCGAGATAGCTGAGGTGGCGGGGACTGGAACCTTTCAATTAAATACCATATTTGAATGGGACCCAAAAAGTGACGTTGTAAAGCCCACAGGAGTCCCTATTATGTTGAAGCGCAAGCTGGCCGATTTAAGAGGGGTTGATATAAACATTGTCGAGGAGGAGCTAGATAGAAGGACCAAGGTGCTGGAATGGATGATAAAAAAGGATGTTCGTGGAGTAAAAAAATTGGGGAGATTAATAAATGAGTACTATATCGATCCTGAGGGTTTTATGAAAAAAGTGGAAGAAGCCGCTAAAGAAGAAGTAAAAGCTGAAAAGAAAGAAGATAAAAGGAAAGATTTGGGCCTTTTGGGGGATGTATTGGGAACATCCGATATAAAGCCGGAAAAAAGCTTGATTGTAGAAGAAGTTTTGGAACAAGATAAACTCCATAAACTCATAAGAACAAAAGGTGAAAAGAATCCAGTTTACCAAGTCATAATTCCAAAGTTTACTAAATACGAAAAAGAGTTGCTTGAACTAGCAGAAAAAACTGCTGTGGAAGAGATAGAGATCGATCCTGCTACTTTGGAAGATAAAGAAGAGGCCAAAGAGATCTTTACTGAGAAAGTCCAGATGATCATTGAACAGCTCTATTTCGGTGTAAATCCAGCTAAACTAAAAAGCATGACCCAGCTAGTTGTTCTAAATATGGTGGGATACGGCCAGCTTGAACTTTTATTTGAGGATGAAAAACTTGAAGAGATCATGGTAATAGGGTCGGAAAGACCGGTTTATGTCACCCACACTAAGTATGGTACTTGCAGGACGAATCTCGTATTTGAGAGTGACGAGGAGATTGAGAGGATCCTGGATAAAATAGCAAGCTCTGTGGGAAAGAGGATAGATAGATCTGTCCCTCTTTTGGATGCCAGATTGTCAGATGGCTCGAGATCTAACGCAACCATTCCCCCAATATCTCTAGACGGTCCTACACTGACGATACGAAAGTTTAAAGCTGATCCTTTGACTGTAGTTGACCTAATCAACTTCCGTACTCTAACTACTGACGTTTCTGCTTATTTGTGGTTAATTGCTGATGGATTTGGAATCAAACCAGGAAATATCCTCGTGGCTGGAGGTAGTGGTAGCGGTAAGACCACAACTCTAAACTGTCTCTGCTCTTTTGTACCTACAACCGACAGAGTAATAACCATTGAAGATACCGCTGAGCTTCAATTACCCCTAGAACATTGGGTTAGACTTGAAACTCGGCCCCCAAGCGTTGAAGGTGAAGGTGAGGTTACCATGGATGATCTAGTTAAAAACACATTGCGTATGCGACCTGACAGGGTCATTGTCGGTGAGGTCAGGGGGCCAGAAGCCAGGACTTTATTCACTGCAATGAACACCGGACATGATGGATGCATGGGTACGCTTCACTCAAACTCCGCAAAGGAGACTATTACGAGGCTTACAAACCCGCCAATGCAAGTCCCCAAAATAATGATGCCTGCTTTGGATCTAGTACTTATGGAACAAAAGATATATTATAAAGGAAAGACATTAAGGAGAATAACTGAAATTGCTGAAATTGCCGGGCAGGAAGGCGAGAAGACGGCACTCAACAATGTCTATGAATGGGATGCCAAAACTGATACTCTCAAGCCTACAGGAGTCCCCAGTGTTTTAAAAACGAAGATCGCCAAGCTTAAGGGAATAGATTTGGATGGGATAGAGGATGAGGTGTCCAGAAGAAAAATGGTTTTAGATTGGATGGTAAAGAAAAATATAAACCGCATAGATAAAGTCGGCACGGTCGTTAATAGGTATTATTCAAATGTTGAAGGGCTGATGGAAGAGATCCACAACAATTCTTTGGAGGAGAATCCATAGAGGTCTATAAAAATGGCTGAAAATGTCTTCTTAAGGTTTATTGATAAAATAGGGCTCAAAACATTAGATGGGGCAACCTCAGCAAGGAGGAGGATCGCAGAATTTTCTACAGCGCTTCAAGAACAAGAGGAAGCCGTAGCTTCAATGATGGAAAAGGAGAAATCGGAAAAGGACGAGAGAAAGAGAGCCATGGAAGATAGGCTTTCAATGATAAAAGAGAGCGTGAGCCTTGGCGTTGAAACTGAAGAAGAGGAAGAGGTTGAGATCAAAAGAGATGAGTTGGAAGTCCCCTTTTCTGTTCGACTTTCAAATTTTATTTCAGATATGGCCTCAGGCCCTGCTCAAGGTTTTGGATCCTTTTTTGGTAATATCCAAGAAGACCTCTACCGGGCGAATATAATAATGCCCGCATCAAAATATATCGCTCTTTCCATCGGAATAAGCGGTATAATCGCCGGGGTATTCGGGATAGTTGTAGCAATACTTCTAACAATTATTCCCACTCCCCTTGGTAGCCTTGGGGCAATTGTTGGTGTCTTCATCGCAATTCCTGTATTCTTTTTTGGTCTTATTATTGCGAAGAGTAATCCCCGCTCAAAAGTAAAGGCCAGGTCAGACGGCTTCGGGAGAGAGTTGCCGTTTGCATTGAGACACATGGCAACTCAACTTGTATCTGGTTCTGGTCTTTTGGAGACCATGCGTTCGGTCTCTGATAGCGGTTATGGAGTACTGTCTGAAGAATTCAAACGGGCGATACTTGAAGTAGAGAGAGGTGCTACTATAGAGGAATCGTTTGAAAGAATGAACCTGAGGATCGACTCTGAGGCATTAAAAAAGGTTTCAAGGCAGATCATCTCCACTCTTAGAACCGGCGGAAATCTTGCAAACACCTTGAAGGTCATGGCAGAGGAGATATCCATGGAAATGCGGATGAAATTAAAAGACTTTATCCAGATACTGAATACATTTACCCTCATGTATATGTTTGTCGTCGTCGTGGCCCCTGTCCTTATAACGACCCTAGTCATCGCTATGGGCATAGCCATGGGGGGACTCCCATTAGACGCTATAACAATGTGGATATTGTATCTAACTTTCTTTGGTATAGCTGTTTACATGTCTGTAATGGTTAAGAGGTTCGAACCCAAGGTGTGAAACATGGCAAAGTTGAAGATAACTATTCCAAAACGTTTGGTACCCAAAAAGGTCGTAAGAAGCCTCGATCTCAAATTGATTGATGCAGATATGGCCTTTTCTGGGATGGAGTGGTTGACGATTTGGGTCATCGTGGGTGCCTTATTGTTTTTGATTACAACTGTTATCTTCTCAATTTTCATAGGTTTGGCCGTTATCATTGCTGCAATTGCTTTGATGGTAGTGCTGCCCACTATGAAGGCTGATAAGAGGAGAGGCGCCATTGAAGAAATGGTACCCGATGCCCTTCATCATATGGCGGTTGCGGTTAGGACAGGTCTTGTCTTGGAAAGTGTTATCCAAGAAATCTCTGAGGCAGATTACGGCCCACTGTCTGCAGAATTTGCCAGAGTCACAGTAGAGATCAGGAGGGGCAGGCCCTTAAAAGATGCATTAATGGCCTTTGCCAGAAGAACAGGTTCTATGAATATCATAAGA
>JBHICB010000102.1:0-5173 GCA_046759365.1 Hydrothermarchaeales archaeon (SeqCode) | reverse complement strand
CACGGAAAATTCGTCGTCTGGGGGCTTGAAAAAGGTAAGTTTTGCAAATCCTTCCTCAAAACCCATTTTAAAGTTTGTGGATACAAGCCAGCCAGCGCAGTACCTTGAAATCTTTCCAAAATCCTTCTCTGAGATTAAATACGGCGAGACCAAGGAGTTTACCATAAAGGTGACAGCTCCGTCCTTTGTAAAGAAGGGCATTTATCCATTGAGTACCACCATAGCCGGAAAGGCTGTGTACCGCGACTATCCTGTAAACGTCTCCAAGGCCACAGGCGAGGTCCTCTCTCGTAAAAATATCACAACAGATATGATAGAGAAAAAGACAATAAACCTAGTCGTCTACACTAAATCATCCCCAACCTATAGCCCAACCACGACAGAAAAAGAAAAGCTACTGCAAAGTATCGATATCTTGGAGTTAGTAAGAGGATTTGACCACACATTTTCAATAAAGATTACAAATCCGTTTAGAGATTCAATTTTAGAGAATGTAAACCTAAAGGTTACAGGTCTTTTGGATGAATATCTCGACATCTTTCCAGAATCCTATCCTAAGATCGAATACGGTAATACCGAGGAATTTAAAGTCAGAGTATCTACACCGACCTATTTTGAAAAGGGCACATATCCCTTGAGCGCTGATGTTACAGGCAGTGTATTTTATCCTGACTACCCAACGGCCGTCTCTGATATTTCAGGAAAGACGCTTTCCAGCAAAAGCTTTACCTTGGATATGGCAGAGACCAAGACCATAGATCTCATCGTCCACGCAGTACCCGTGGAAAATGCTATAAAGTCCCTTCAACTGGCTGAAACCAGCATAGCTGATATGGATGGCGCAGGATTTTCAAAAAGCAGGGTATTGAAATTCTCCAGGGAAGCCAAGGAGGCATTGGAGCAAGGGGATTACCAAAGGGCAGAGGAACTAGGCCTTGAGATACAGAACATAAAAGAAACAGCCTTTAAAACTTATGCTTTAATCCAAGGTCTCGAAGAGGAGATAGAAAATGCGGAGAAGAGGGGATTGAATGTAATAGAAACAAAAAACCTGCTATACCTAGCTTCAGCGGCATTCGAAAGAGAGGATTATGTAACTGCCCAGCAAAAGGTAAAGGATGCACAAGGACTCTTTTCCTTGGAAACAAAAGGCAAAGTAAATTACATTAAAATCTTATTGGATTATTGGTACCTTGTAATTCTTGCAACCCTAATTGTGTTAGGCATGGGGATAATTGCCTATCAGAACATCACAACACTTTTAGTAGATAGAAGACTTCGAGGCCTAAGGATTGAAGAAATCAACATCGCGAATCTGATAAGAGAGGCCCGGATAAAATACTACACCGATAAGACCATGACCTCAGTCATGTATCAGGAGACCATCAATAAACATGAGAAGAGAATGGTGGAGATTCGACAGAAAAGGGCTAAATTCAGAACCCAAAAGACAGAGACTTTAAGGCTCCCCGACCAACTTGAGAGCTTGAAAAATGAATACCAAAGCATAACCGAGTTGATAAAAGAGGCACAAAATGACTACTACAACAAGAAGACTTTAAGCCGGGAAGAATACCAAAAGACAGTAAAACAGCACAAAAAGAGAAAAGCCGAATTAGAGTCGAAAATAGCCCTTTTGGAAACAATGCTTGAAAAGAAGAAAAGATTGGCAAAAATCCAGAAAAAGCCCCCCATAAAAGAAGCAAAGCCTGTGGCCGAAAAGGTCTTGAAGAAGAAAGAAATTCGAAAGGTGGAAAAGAAAAAGGAAAAAAAGGTTGTTAAAAAAGAAAAACCAAAAAAGAAACCTGAACCGCGAAAGGAGGAAGAAGTAAAACCAAAACCCTTGGAAGTTGAAAAGAAGCCCCCCGAGGTAAAAAAAGAAGTTGAACCTCCGATAATCAAGCCTCCCGAACCAAAGGTCTTGATAAAACCAGAAGAGATGCTTGTGGGGACCATCGAGGGCATAGAGGGATTTTATGAAGCGAAGTTAGTTGAAGCTGGATTTATAACTGTTAAAGATCTGGCAAATGCAACTGTATCTGAGGTGGAAGAAAAAACGGGATTGGAAGATCCGTATGCCAGGTATTTGATCTCTGCTGCCAAAGAGATCCTTGAAAAAGCAGAGAAAGGGGGGGAAGTGGGATGAAAAAGTACCTCATATCAGTACTTCTATTGACAATCTCACTAACTTTAGTATTGGGAGCAGCAGGGATAAGAGCAGAAGTAACTGAAAATGATGCCTTAGATGCTATAGCACAAATGGAATTGGATATGCGGGAAATCTCTGAAAGGGGATCCGGCGTATTCTATGTTCATGACAGGTTAATCGAGGCAAGGAACGCACTTCAGGTAGGAGGAGAGGACAACTACGAATTGGTATTGGCGAAAGCAAAGGAAGTATCAGATAGAAAAGATCGAGCATTTAGGATAAGTGACTCCTTAAGGGCATTGAAACTGAGGATAAAAGATCTTGGCGAAAGGGGACTTGAAACCGCAAAGGCTGAAGAGAACTACATAAAAGCCTCTGAGGCCTTTGAGAAAGAGAACTACGACGAAGCTGAGGAATTGGTATTCCAGGCGAATAAATTTTTAACAGACATTGAGGCAGAACAAACAGTTTTAAGGGCTAGATATAATGCCGCAAGGGACAACACTACAACATACATCAAAGAGCACTGGAAAGGCATTTTCATAGCCTTAGTGTTACTCCTTATAATCGGGTCGATATCCTATGATAAATTAGACTTGATAAAGACAGGGCAAAGATTGGAAGATACGGAATTAGAAAATAAGGTTTTAAAAGATGAGATGAAAAAGGCACAGGTTGACTATTTCAACAAAGGGCTTATGTCTAGGGAAAGCTACGAAATAAAGATGGCAAAATACCGGGAGATGTTGATAAAGAACGAAGAGATAATACCTGTACTAAAGGCAAGACTTGAGAAGAAACCAATGATTGAAAAGATAATGAAGATAATAAAAAGATAAGAAGAAGCAATTCCAAAACCTATAATCAAAACGATCAACTGCTTATAAAGAAGTACTAAAAAACCCAGGTTCAAAATTAAAAAGGTGCTATTATCCGATATCCTCAAACATCCTATGTGTTGGATACACCACGATCCCTTCCCCACTGCTGATCTCCATAAAAACAGCCTTTTTTTGGAATTTTGCACCCCTCATCTTCAATATCTCCACTGCGCTTTCCCTCATACCACCCTTTCTTACATTGTAAAGCAGCATCACACCGTCTGCTAAAAATTCCTCGACACCGCTTCTTGTCAACATATGCGAACTATCTGATACTGTCTCTGATATAAAAAAGGATGTTGCGCCCAAACTTTCAAAATATCTGAATAGGTACTCCACATATATCCTGTAGTTTTCTTCCCTTCCCACAAATGGTGCAGCAATGGAGGATAGGGAATCCACGGCGATCCTGTTCGGCTTGAACCCTTCGGGGAGCACCATGGGTGTGGCTTCTATTAGCAATTCCCTTTTTGCCTTCTCCAACAACGCCTCGACGACCCTAGTTATCTCAAATGGATCGTACTTCCTGATTACCAAAAGGCCCTTCTTTTCGAGCTCTTCAGGATTCCAACCAAAATCATGCATGTGTTTTCTCAATCTCTCAGGGGTTTCCTCGAAGGTCATGAATAGACACTTCTCTCCTTTTGTGGCTCCGTAATATAGGGTTTGAAGGCAAAAGATGGTTTTCCCGCTACCAGGTCCGCCGGATATCAGATTGGCGCTTCCTTTAGGGATTCCTTTCTCAAACAGGCTGTCAAGGCCGGGTATCCCTGTTTTTACCCACTCATCCTTGACAGGTCTCTTAACTTTTTTTGATGTTTTCCTTCCCGCCATTTCTTCAATCACTACTCTCTTTTTAAATCCATTTTTAAAAATTTAAATTTCTTTTTTACCCATCTTTAAATACAACTAACTTTTCAAGACAAATCCTTTTTTGGTCAACTCAAAGTTGACCCACTCTGTCGTGTAATCGATACCTTTTAGGTGGTGCGCTCTCATTCGACTCTTTAAGCCCTGCTCATCAAAGAACTTCATCTCTAAAAAGCCATCTGTGATATAGACAAGGGTGTTGACGATCTGTGGGTCGTGGACGCCTTCCTGCAGTGTGCAGAGGATGAAACCATAATCCATCTTTGCCCTGGTGTTCAAACCCTGGAAGAACTTGGTCATAATATTAGGTGAGTTGTAGAGGAACAAGGGCGATAAGGATTGGAAGAAGATGCGCACGGGTTTTTTTAGGGTGTTGACAGCCTTTTCCAAGCTTATGTTTATCTCACTTATGTTTGCCGCACTACTAATGTTCAGACCCTTTTCGTATTTAGCCCCTACAGACCAGGAATAGCAGTCGATGAAGATTAGGGTTTTGTTCTCGTATTTTTCCAGATCGCACCCATAATTTAAAGCCCTTTTCTTTATATCCTCTGGGCTATCCTCTGCGGTTATGTATACCACCGTCTCTCCCTTTTTTAGGTAGTAACAAATCAAATCCAAGCAGTACTCAAACTTTCCCACTCCAGGTGGACCATAAAGCAGGAGGGTGTAATTTGGGGGAAATAACTCTTTCATCCCTTCACCTCTGCTTCTTTAGGGACGTTTTTCAAGACCCATTTTACAGTACTCAAAAGCTTTTCCCAAATTATAGGCTTTGTCAGGTGGGCATCAGCCCCTGATTCTTGAAAACTCTTGGATTTGTCCGAATCGGAACTCCTGACTGTAAGAATCACCACTGGAATGCTCTTCAGTTCATCATCGTCTTTGATCTTCCTGCATGTCTCCCAGCCATCGATGCCAGGCATCATTATATCAAGAAGTATGAGATTCGGCCTTTCCACTTTGAGCTTTTCTAAGGCATTCTCACCGCTTTCAGCCTCTGAGACATCGTATCCCTCTTTTGTTAGGATTTTTTTGACGATAAATCTTATACCAGGGTCATCGTCGACAATCATCAACTCAGCCATCGCTATTCAATCCTCCTTTTATTGAACAAATCACAAATGGTAGTCTTTAAATTTTGATCATAGCTTGTTTTATTCTTAAGACTAAACATTAGTAATGTACATTCAACATATAAAATAATTTGCCCATGAATGGCATTGGGACAAAATTAGGGAGGCTTCACTCTTACAGTGAATATGTTGTGCAG
>JBHICB010000101.1:0-5175 GCA_046759365.1 Hydrothermarchaeales archaeon (SeqCode) | reverse complement strand
GGTCTCTGTATTTTTGTCAGGTATTACAACATCCCCTACTTCAAAGACCTTCTGTGGAAGCTCTTTATGCTTGTTCAACTTCAAAAACTCCATAAGGCTTGAGAGAAGATTTGTCCTGATTATTGTATGCTCCTCTGAGATAGGATTTTTTATTGTTACAGCTTCTCCAGAGTGGTTAATATTTGAAAAGTTGCTCTCCTCGTTTGTCAGCATCAAGGTCATAACTTCGGTAAAGCCATAGCCTATCATTGCGTCTCTTATTCTCTCGCAATATTTCTCCACTGGATGCTTTTCTCCTGTCGTCATGATCTTTGGAAGTTCTGGTATAAAGTTCTCGTAACCGTAGCCTATTGCTACATCTTCTACAATGTCGATCTCATGCAGTATATCGGCCCTATAGCAAGGGATTAAAACTTCAAGTTCTCCTCCCTTAACACCCACGCCGAATCCCATCTTTAAAAGACAAGAGGCTACTTCCTTTGCTGTAAGTTCAAGGCCCAGCATCCTGTTTACATAATCTAAAGTAATCTTTCTCTTTGAAGGAGTAAAATCTGGAGTCATAGTGTTCATTTCTGGATGTTTAATCTCAACAGGTTTTATCTTCCATCCGCGCTCTGCAAAGGCTGTGGACAAAATATTTAGGGTCTTTGAGAGCAGGGTAAAATCGGTCCCGGTCATCTCCACGAAAAAGTCAGTGGTATTCTCTGTAACTTTAGTCAGCTCACCGTTTATAATGGGCGGCATTGAAAGGACATCGCCTTTGGAATCAACAATAAGGGGATACCTGTCGTAAATATTTATTGTATCTGCGTATTCTACACCCTTCGGGTGTCTTTTTAATATCTCTCCAAGGGTCATCTCCTCTTCCATTCCTAAGGGAATAAAGCTTATCTCACCAGGCTTTGCAGTCGTATACTTGGAGGGGCCTTTTATCCTTGAAGAATCATGAACTCCAATAGCTACTTTTTTCCTGTCCTTTCCCAGCGCCCAATGTAGGTCCTCCTGGAGGTCCATAAGCTCTTGTATGAGGTAGTCTTCCAATTCAACGCCCGAGACTTCGCAGGCCACCACATAGTCCCTTACTCCGATGACGCTCTTGTCGGCTTCAAGTAGGGTTTCTGGTTTTTCTAAATTATACCCTTTAAGGCCTGTCTCATATCCCAAGAAGCTTTTTAATGCCCTAGCAATACCTTCTGCCGAATAGAGGTCAGGCCTGTCCGGGAAGAACTCTATGCTAATTTTTGTGCTGTTATAGTCCTCGATATCTGCACCTATCATCGGTATTCTATCTACTAGTTCCTCAAGGGGCACCGCCTTACCAAGCAATGAACACAGATCAGAGTAATATACATCGACAACCGGCATGATCCTACCTCACCGCAATCCTCCTAAGCCAGTCCAAATCGCTTTTGTAAAATGTCCTTAAATCAGTCAAGTCGAGTCTGAGCATTGCCAGTCTTTCAAGGCCCAATCCCCAAGCCAAAACAGGCTCCTTGATACCCAAGGGCTCGGTCACTTCAGGTCTGAATACCCCTGCTCCTCCAAGCTCTATCCATGAATCCTTTTCCTCAAAAAATACCTCTACCTCCACTGAGGGCTCAGTATAAGGGAAGTAGGAGGGCCTGACTCTTATTTTCTCAAAGCCCATCTTAGCATAGAAGACCTTTAGAATGCCCAAAAGATCGTTGAAAGTAACCTTGCCTACCACGATCCCTTCAATCTGATGAAATTCTGGAAGGTGTTTGAATGATATCTTCTCATTCCTGAACACAGGCCCTACTGAGAAAACCTTAATCGGGGATTCTTTATTCTTGCCCAGATGACGTATCGTGACAGCAGTTGTATGGGTCCTTAGCAAAGTCTTTTTGGATTTTTCTTCCTCCCATTTGTATCTCCATCCAACAGAGTCTGTTACCCCTCCGTCCTCATGTGCTCCTCTGACGGCTTCGACGACCTCTTTTTTTGGCAGCTTAGCTTCTTCAGGCTTCTTAAGATAAAATGTGTCTTGCATCTCCCTTGCAGGGTGGTCTTGGGGCACGAAAAGCGCGTCAAAATTCCAGAAGCTTGACTCCACTATTGGACCTTTGATCTCTTTAAAACCCATCTGTAAAAAGATCTCTCTGATCTCGTCGATCATTAGTCTTAGGGGATGCCTTTTTGCCGGCAAAAGCTCTGGTGCCATGCTTTCAACATCATATGGCCTGAAATCGGCATCTTTCCATTTGCCGCTTTTTAATAATCTGTGATCAAGCTGTGTGATTTCCTCTCCGATCTTAATGCCCCTTTTAATAAGTTTGGTCCCCTTGTCTGTTAATTCAACCTCTTTTAAGACCTTCTCTTCGGTTTTTATGACGTTTTGCCTTCCCTTTAGAAGGTCCAAGGCCTTTTTCATCTTGTCATCTAGCTCGCTTTTAAATACTGGACCTTTTCCAAGCCTTTCCAGTAATACTTCATCCCCTGTCTTCTTACCTACACGGCCCTTATCTTTTAGGACAAGTCTTCCTTTGTCTATGCTTGCGAAGTCTTTTTTTCTAAGCCACCCTATTGCTATATTTACCTCGCCTTCTTCCAGTATCTTGCTCAGATCACCGATGGTCACATCTTTTTTTTCTTTTAGATAAACCAGTGCCCTTCTCTCGGGAAGCTCTGCCTTCAGATAATGTTCTCCCTCCTTTTGGAGACTGATCTTCTCGTCATATCTTTCATCAATGTGGATTAGGGCTTTTGGGCTCAGCCAATAAAGCACGCGCATTACAGAGTTTATACTAAGGTCTGCGTCTTCTGCTATCCTTTCTGGAGACGCCTTGCCTAATTTGGATAAAGCAAGCAGTACCTTCTTCTCGTGTATATGAAGTTCTTCTAGCATCTCCCTCTCTCACTTGCCCTTGAATTTTCGTTTCTTCTTGGACTTTTTCTTCCGTTTCTTCTTTGGTCTCTCTTCAACTTCTGGCAACTCCTCCTCTTCTTCCTCGTAGTAGATAATGGCTATGAGAACAAAAAACACAGCCAATACGATGTAGTTCCTTTCATTGGGTGAGTTCTTTGCTACGGCATATACTGATATTGCTCCAAATAAAACGCCCAATGAAGAGAATAACCAGAAGACTCCTTCTTTTCCTATCTCATCCTCAAGAATCCATATTATGAAGAGGAGTATCAGGAATGCCAAAACACCCATCCAAAACCCAGACATCGGCATGTAACTTCTATCTCCTAATTAATTAGCTTAATTTTATCCGTGTTTTTATCTATAAATCTTATATAAACAAAACTATAGCTTGATATTGAAATGAGTTTATTTAATATAAGGATTTTCAAACTAAGTCATTGAGGTTTTTTATTATCTTCTAATCCGCCATACCTTGTATCTTATCTTCTTCTGCTGTGAGGATTATTCCTAAGACTTTGTGAGCGGACATGCCTGCTATAAAATATGTTATAGCAACAGCAGAGAATATGCCTGCAAGACCAAAGAGGTAGGACCCTGCATAGGCTAGAGGGATATATAAGAAAAACATCTGGATAACTGCGAGGGCTGCGGCATGGGGGGGCCTGTTTAAGACATTTAAGGAGGTGGTTGCAAGAAGAAAAATACCGTGGTAGCCAATACCTGCAGGCACGATCATAAGATATAGTACAACTGTTTTTACAACTTCAGGATTATCACTGAAAACTGAGGCAATTGGTCTGGCTGTTATGGCTAGAAGAACTAACATTGTAGCACCCCATGCCATGCAGAAGCTGTTGGTATATTTTCTTCCCAAGTATACGCGATCCAATCTACCTGCCGCCCAGTTTTGGCCGACAAAGGGCGCTATAACCGCTCCAAGCGCGATAAATACCAATACGGCCACCATTTCAATTCGAGATGCCACGCCAAATGCTGCCACGGCTTCCGCGCCATATGAGGCCACAAACCTGGTTATAACTCCCATCCCCACTGGGATGATGATCCTGCTACCCGCAGAAGGCAGGGCTATGTATAAGATGCTTTTCCATGACTCGGCGACTGCTTTAAAAGACGGGATTTCAAGTGTTATCATCTTTTCGCGGTAGTAGAGGACCCACAGAGAGATGACAAGTGTGATGGCCCTTGCGAACACTGTAGCTATGGATGCCCCTTCAAGGCCCAGCTTTGGAAATGGGCCTAGTCCGAATATAAGTGGAGGATCTAGGATGAAATTGACCGTTGCTGCAATGGCCATGATGATGCTTGGGGTTTTGGTATCGCCTGTTGCGCGAATGGCGCTGTTTCCCACCATGGGGACGACGACAAAAAGCATCCCAAGGTACCATATCATCATATATTGTCTTATCAGGACTATTATCTCTGGCGATGCGCCTAGGAGAGAAAATAAAGGATTTATTGTAAGGATGCCAACGATTATAAAAACGGATACCAGCAGCACTGATAATATTAGGCTGTCTGTTGTAAGCCGTTTCACTCTGTCATAGTCTCCTTTTCCGATGGCTTGCGCGATGACGGCAGCACCACCTGTTCCAAGTCCCAGTGCTAGACTTCCAACAACAAGTACAACCGGAAAGGTGAAGCTTAGTGCTGCAAGTTCGTTTGTTCCAAGCTGTGCTACAAAAAATGTGTCTATCAGGTTAAACACGATTATGGCAGCCATACCGAAGATCATCGGTATGGTCATATTGAAGAGCATTTTACCGACTGGACCTTCGACTAGGCGTGCCTTTTTCGTGTTTTCCATTGGTTTTCCTCTTTTTTTGGGGTCATTAAGTGGTCAAGGTTGGGAGAAAATAATTTTAACCATGCTTTACATGAAAATGAACATGGGGGTACTTATTGTTCCCGGCGTCATAGCAAAAAGTCAAGAGGAACTTGACGAGATGCTTGACAAAGTAAAAGGGAAGGTGAAGAGGATAATGCTTGATGTCATGGATAACGAATTTGTTCCAAACTCATCCCTTGAATTCGATTTCAAGGTCCCAAAGGGTTTTGAGTATGAAGCGCATCTGATGGTTAAAAATCCCCTTGAGTGGATAGAAAATAATGGGAACAAAGTGGATATAGCCATACTGCAGGTTGAGACTATAGAAGACATTGAGGAGGCAATTACCTTTGTTAAAGAAAAGGGTCTAAAAGTTACCTTGGCTTTAAATCCTGAAACAAGGCTTGACATTGTCCTGCCTTTTTTAAATGAAATAGAT
>JBHICB010000100.1:0-5228 GCA_046759365.1 Hydrothermarchaeales archaeon (SeqCode) | reverse complement strand
GAGAAGGAGGGGTTGTTGTTCCTGAAGACGGCTACCTCACAGAAGTTCAAAAGATCTGTGACGATAACGGGATCCTTTTTGTCCTTGACGAGGTCCAGACGGGATTTGGCAGGGTAGGTGAGATGTTTGCCTGGCAATTATTTGATGTAAAGCCGGATATCTTTACTGTAGCCAAGGCTATGGGCGGCGGCTTTCCCATGGGCGCGATGCTTGCAAGGCCGGAAGTTATGGATGCGTTTAAAAAAGGCGACCATGCCTCGACCTTCGGAGGGACCCACATAGCATCTGCTGCAGCGAAGGCATCTATAGAGGTAATTTTAGAAGAGAATCTGTGTCAAAAAGCGAGAGAACTAGGAAAATATCTCATAACTGAATTAGAAAGACTTAAAGAAAAATACGGCTTTATTCGTGATGTAAGAGGCAGAGGATTGCTGGTGGGCATGGAGTTGGAATTCAATTGCTCCAATATAGTCGACAAAGCCAGGAAGAATGGGGTTTTAATAAACTGCACCCATGACAATGTTTTAAGATTTCTGCCTCCTTTGGTCATCGAAAAAGGGCAATTAAAGAAGGCGGTTGAGGTCTTAGAAGAGATCTTTGAGGCGGTTTAATGCTTGAAAGATTTTTAAAAGAAGAGGTAAAGGGAATCCCGCCATATGTTCCGGGAAGATCAAAGGAGGATATAGCCAGAGAATATTCTTTAGAAGAGGACAGGATAATCAAACTGGCCTCAAACGAAAACCCTCTGGGGCCGTCTCCAAAAGCCATAGAAGAGGCTAAAAAATCTTTGGAGAAGATCTCTATTTATCCAGATCCATTAGCCGACGAACTCAGAGAAGTGATCTCAGATTATATCGGCCTAGATAAGGATATGGTCATCGTTGGTAACGGCTCCGACGAGATAATGGAACTTGCCTTCAAGACCTTTTTAAACCCTGGAGAGGAAGTTGTCATTCCAATACCTACCTTCTCATTATATGAAAGCTTGACAAAGATATACTCAGGAACTCCAGTACTCGTACCTTTAGTTGAAGATTTTCAGTTCGATTGCGATAGGATTTTAGAAAATATAAACGAAAAGACAAAACTTGTATTCATCTGCTCTCCGAATAACCCGACAGGCAGTGTTATTTCTGAAAAAGAGTTGAGAAAGCTTCTAAATGAAGACGTTGTCGTGGTTTTGGATGAAGCCTATGTCGAGTTTGCAGATAGGACCTATGTCGACTTGACAAACGAACATGAAAATCTTATTGTCCTAAGGACTTTTTCAAAAGTGTTCGGACTGGCGGGCATGAGGGCAGGGTATGGTGTTGCTAATAAAGAGATCATCGACTATTTGTTCAGGGTAAAGCCCCCATTCAATGTCAATATCATCGCCCAAAAGGCAGCTGTTGGAGCCTTAATGGATAGAAAATATCTAGATGATAGCAAAACCACAACCAAGAAAGGCAGAGAATTTCTTTTCAATGAACTTTCGAATATAAAGCAAATAAAGGTCTATCCGTCGAAAGCAAATTTTCTTTTAATAAGGCTTCTTGGTGAAAAAAACTCGACTGAAGTTACTGAAAGATTGTTTAAAGAAGGTGTAATAACAAGAGACTGCAGGCATTTCAAAGGCCTGAACGATGTTTTCATAAGAGTAAGTGTTGGTACACCAGGTGAAAATAGAAGATTTTTAGAGTGCTTCAGGGAAGCAGTAGGTTGATACGTTCCATGAGGACTTTGATCATACTTGCTGCATACATCTCTTTTTTTGGAGCAGTTCACAGCCTAATGGCTGCTAAAAGGGTTAAAAACAAAGTCTACAAGTTTTTAGACCCGCCGCAATACAGGCTGATTTATACAATCATAAGCGTATTATTGGTCTTACCCATCCTTATGATATGGGGAAAGGGTAGAGGTTCTTCGCCCACTATATTTCTTGTCCCATATCCTTACAATCTGATTTCATATCTGGTCGTGCTTACAGGTGCAGCTTTGTTTGTTATGGCAGCCATGCGAACAGACCTTTTTGAATTTGTTGGATTAAATGCATTTTTTAAGAAAAAAGATACAGGATCAAAATTGACAACCGACGGTCTTTACGCATTTTGCAGACATCCGATGTATCTTTCTGCGATGATTGTCCTATGGGCTCTTCCTGAACTGAAACTGATAGATATTATCGGCAATGGTTTCATAACAGTATACTTTATCCTGGGTGCATGGCTTGAAGAGCAGAAGATGGTGGAAGATTTTGGCCAAGAATATAAAAATTACATGCAGGAAGTTTCGATGTTTATACCGCTTATGTGGTTAAAGGAGAGATTAAAGAAATAGATCATTTGACCAATATCACGCGGTCTATGGATATTATGTCATCTTTTTTTACAGTAGTAGAAATCTCGCCCCTTCTAACCTCAATCTCCTCTATGTCTTCCTGGGGATCCAATTTTACATCCTTTACATACCCCAAAAACTCCCCGACTTCAGTATAGACTTCTTTCCCCAAAGCGGAATGCTTTTTAGTCCTTTCTTCCTTGACAATAAGTACTTCATCTTCAGCTATAACATCTTCCTTTAATATTTCCTCTTCTCCTTCCTCTTCGTCCACTACAAAAGATTCGGTCACGCCTTCAGGAGCCTTAACCCCTTTAACTCTGCCAAGGAATTTCCCAGTGTCGGTAAAGACGTCATATTTTGGTACCTTTACAAAATTATCCTCTACAAGGATTAGGGCAGCGCCGCTGATTATTAATGCAAGAGTTGGGATCCAAAGTAAAATAGCAATGGTCCAAACGGTGCCCCAACCAAAAGGAGGCTGGATAGGCGGAGAAAATACAGTCCTTACCATCTTGAAAAATTGTATGGGGACAATGGCAAAAATCACTCCCAAAATTACATTGGCGATGCCAATAGTCCGAATCACTCTCATCCTTATCGTATTGGACTGTGTCCAATTGATATAAAAACTTAACCGATTGGATTCAAGCGCCGCTCATCTTTTCAAGCCTGGCTACCCTCTCAGGTATCGGCGGATGTGTGCTGAATAAGCTCTTCATCAATCCACCTTTGAGGGGATTTACTATGAACATGTGTGCCGTTGATGGATTTGCATCCATAGGGACTGCTACTGCGCCGCGTTCCAGTTTTTGCAAAGCGCTGGCAAGATAAAGAGGGTTTCCGGCAATCTTTGCGCCTGATTCATCGGCTACATACTCTCTGGAACGGGAGATTGCGAGCTGGACTATCATCGCGGCAATAGGGGCCAAAATAGCCAACGCCAAGAAGGTTATAATATTTGAACCGCCGTTATCCCTATCTCCACCGAAACCGCCAAATATCGCAGCCCACCTTGCCCACATTGCGATCATTGTTATCACGCCGGCTATAGTCGCTGCAATTGCACTAATCAAAGTATCTCTATTCTTGACATGAGCAAGCTCGTGGCCGAGAACACCCTCCAACTCTTCTTTTGTCAATAACCTAAGGATGCCCGTGGTTGCCGCGACAGCTGCGTGTTTCGGGTCTCTTCCTGTGGCAAAGGCATTTGGGGACTCATCGTTTACAATGTAAACCTTTGGCTTTGGGATTTCTGCTCTGTTAGCAAGGTTTTCAACGATTTCGTGCAGGACCGGCGCCTCTGAAGGCGACACCTCTTTTGCTTTGTACATCTTCAGTACGATGGTGTCGCTGTACCAGTAGCTCCCGAAGTTCATGATAATTGCGAAAATGAAGGCCAGTATCATCCCTCCGGTTCCACCCATGATGTTGCCAACTAATACCAAAAGTCCGGTCAATAACCCAAGGAGAAAGGCTGTCTTCAGCATCTTCATAATATCACTTCCCGTCAGCTTCATTATTGATATCTAAAGCAGGTATACTATTCAATTGTATTGAGATACAGTATCCCGTCGATCTTAAAAACATTAACAACAGAAATTTCAATTGGATTGGGCTTCTTCGAGCTTCGCGTAGAGAATACACTACTCCTGAGGTTTTGACAAGAGATGGGGGCAAATTTAAAAGAATTGTTCGCTCCAGTCAATTTTTCCCGGTCTATATTCGTCTGTTTTTCCTTCCAAAATTGCCATTATGTCAGACGCTGTCTCTTCACCGCTTTTTTCCGTCGTATCGATCTCATATACAGTTTTATGTTTCTCGAAAGCCTCTATAAGACAAACATCAAGCGCCTCTGCCTCGAGGTTCTCTTGAGTTTTTTCCTTTTCAAAGCCTTTTTCTTCCAACCTTTTTCTCAGTTCTTTTGGGTCAGTTCTTAATACTATTACGATATCGCCGAAGGGCAATAGATGTGATAGGTGCCCTTCGATAACAGCATTCCCTTCCATCATATCCTCAATTTTTCCAGTAAGTTTTTTCATGTCTATAATTTTGGTTTCCCTCTTTTCGTCCACGCCGGAATAAATGCCTTTGATGGCATTTATTGGGATAAGCTGTGCATTGATCCTTTTCGAAAGAATTTCGGCAACCAAGGATTTTCCTGTCCCTGGAGTCCCCGTTAAAAGAATTATCATTTAATCACGATGGGGGCTCTTCCTCTTTCAGCGCATGCCTATGGTAGTCCATGGACTCCAAATCCCTGTAGATCATAGTCCTGGAAACCCCGAATATTTCGGCCACCCTTGCGACGTTTATTGATGCAGGATCGTCATTGAAAAGCTCCAAGGCCTTCTTAATTCTGCTCCTCCTTGAAGCGGCGCTGCTTACCTCCTCAATAACATCTTCGTTAATCGAAGCTACGATGGTGGTATATACCCTCCCTGGTAATGGGCTTACAATGGATTTCACATAGACGTCAGAAATCCTGCCCTTTTTCTCCTTCATGATCTCGTTTAACTCCGCTTCAGCCTTCTTCATTGAGTGCTCTCTGCTCCACCCTTTCTGATTTACACCGATTATCTCTTTATGGAATGGCTCGTCCCCATTTATCACAAGGGTTATGGTAACAGCTGCACCCGACGGCCCCGCCGAGATATCGCACTCAGTTTTGGTTATAAGACCGTCTATACTTTTGAGCTTCTCATTTAGTTCAGAGACGCTGGAAGTCAAAGCTTGACCGACATCGCCCTCGCTTTTAGAAAGGCTGATTATTTTCATAGACCCAATACTCCCTGAGCAAATGTAATTTGTGCTAATTATTTATGTGATTGTATATAATTTTTCTGTAAGGTCCTGGCATTGGGACAAAATTAGGGAGGCTTCACTCTTACAGTGAATATGTTGTGCAG
>JBHICB010000099.1:0-5262 GCA_046759365.1 Hydrothermarchaeales archaeon (SeqCode) | reverse complement strand
GATTTGCGATGTTCAGGATTTTATCTCTTTTTTAAAGGAATTATTAGACAACCCCCACCTCCTCTTTTTATATAAAGAAAAGATCGCTTATTCTAAATATCAACCTATGATAAGCTTATTATAAGAGGAAACAACCGATGAAGATAGCGGTAGACGAAATGCCCATAGTCAAAAAAGACATATACGAAACCTTGGACGGAAAAGAAAAAAACCTGGTATCCAGAGTCGGAGACGGATCCATAATAAATGAGATTAGAAAAGACACCACTACCTAAAAAACTTTAAAGACGTAGTATGCCCTCTCATTTTCTAGAACTTTAAATGGGCAAAACAGGATGCTACTTTGACTGCGCATGGTGCTATCTACAAGGAACATAAATGTTACATATGGAACAAAATCTATCTAACCTAATCCTCCAAAACCTTTTTAAATGATAACAAAATGATATCATAATGATATACAATGTCCGACACACAAATTATATTCAGAGTAGAAAAAGAAATACTAAAAAAACTAGACAAAACATTGAAAACAAGCGGATTTAAAACACGAAACGAATGGTTCAGAAACACAGTACACAAACACCTAGAAGAAATAGAAAACAAAAAAACCCAAAACCTCATGAAAAGATTAGCCACAGAAGGAATGACAGAAGACGACATCATACAAATGATAAAAGAAAGGAAACAAAAAGAACTTGAAAAAATCAGAAAACAAGCAAAAGAACAACGAGAGAGAGAATGGATAAGAGACTCAAGACATCTAAAAAACAAGACACCCGAAGAAACAATAAAACTAATGTTCGAACTCACAAACTTCGCTGAAAAAATAAACAAGGCAGAAAAATGCGAACCCTAGAAGAACTAGTAAAAGACATCACAAAGATCCTAGAAGAACAAAAAATAGAATACGTCATCGTAGGCGGAGTAGCAGTAGCAGGATGGGGAAACATCAGAACCACAAGAGACGTAGACATAATAATAAACCTAAAAGAAAAACAGATCAAACCACTAGAATCAGCACTAAAAAAAGAAGAACTGGACGCAACAGAAGACGAGATCAAAGAAGCCTTAAGAGAAAAAACACACTTTACCATTTTCGATAAAAAATCAGAATACCACATAGACGCAAAAGGATACTACACCGAGAAAGAAAAGAGAAGCCTGGAGACAAAAAAGGCAGTCAAACTATGGGGCAAGAAAATCTATATAGCCTCACCAGAGGACATCATAGCCAACAAACTCGTCTTCGGAAGCCAACAAGACATCAAAGACGCAGAAGGCATACTAGTAAGACAGACGGAAAAACTAAACCACAAATACCTAGAAGAGATATGCAAAGAAATGGGGGTCCACGGGGACCTAGAAAAACTAAAAATCAGAGTTAACAAAATTATTCCTAAAAAAATGACAAACTTGAAATAATTGAGAGGGAGAAATGATGAGTCATCTGGAAAGTGGGAGGAGCTGAAAAGGTTTTATATCCTAGCATTACAGAATTAAACGCATGTCCAGAAAGCAAACTAAAAGAGAAAGAATTGAAGCTGTGATCAACAAACACAAAAAAGATATTACCAAAAAATACCAGGTCAAAGAAATAGGCGTATTCGGCTCTTATGTGAGGGGAGAGCAAGGGGGGGCAAGTGACGTTGACATCCTTGTAGAGTATGACGTGGTTCCTGACATGTTTAAATTCCTTGAGCTTGAGCGATATTTTGAAGAAATTCTTGGCATGAAGGTTGATCTGGTAAGGAAGGAGGCAATTAGAGAGGAATTGAGGGATTCCATTTTGTCTGAAGTGGTTTACGTATGAAACCATAACCTACTTCAGATCTACAAAGTCGCCTTTTTCCTCAATAAACCGCATCTCTCTAAAAAGAATGGCCTTTTTACCCTCCTCGTATAATGCATCATCAATATAAATACTCCAAACATTCAACATTCAAATAGTTATTACAAAAACAGAAGACAGGATAGCGGAAGAATTTAATAAGAAAGAAGACCATAAAAACAAGACAGTGAAAGGATATGAAAAAACTAGAAGAAATCCCAGCAACATTAAAAGAATAACCCCCTATCTAAAAAGAATGCACAGCATCGTCAGATAGGGACTCCAGGCATGCTTGTATTGCTTCTTTAATATTCAACAACGCCTCTTTTTTAGTATCCCCCTGAGAGTGACAGCCCCGTAACGCAGGGCAGCTTACAACATATCCCCCTATTTCATCATCCTCTTCAAGAATCACTTTGAACTTCATAATCCCATCTATCTTATTCTTAGTCACATAACCATATAAAAGTTTTCAAAACTCAAGGATTCAATGGTTTTATATCTCAGATCAGATTTAAGAGAAAACAAAGGATCCACCATGACCTCCATCGAAAACATCTACAAAGAATGCACAACACCCAGAAGGAAAGAGGGACACATTTTATAAAGGTAAGCCTTATAAATGCCCTAAGTTACCTATATAGGTAACCTTTATAAACCACAAGAGTTACCTTCATGCTATGCGTGGCGAAGTAAGAGACAGAATACTAAGGGTGCTCATGAACAACCCCACAGGCAAAATGAGCAGATATCAAATCGCAAAAGAAGCAAAAAGCACATACCCCTGGGTCCGAGAATTCCTCATGAAACTAGCTGACAAAAAGCTGGTAAAAGACACAAAAATAACCGACTATCCATCACTATTCCAATACTGGCTCAAAGTCACCCCAAAACGCAAACACAGAGATTATATGGTCAAAAAACCCATGGAGCTCTTAAAAAACACAAAGCTAAACTACGCCCTAACCACATACCAGGCCGAAAACCTCATCCAAGGATACCTCTTCCCCAGCAGAACAGACATACACATAAAAAAAGAAGAATCGGAAAAATGGCACGAAGCCATTATAAAAACAGGCCTAGTAGGGGGAGGAAACTTCCGGATCAACCTATCAGATGAACACATCTTCTACCACTTACAAGAAAAAGACGGACTCAAAATAATCTCAACACCACAGCTTATAATCGACCTATTAAAAGAAGGAGGAACATGCACAG
The DNA here is from genome assembly GCA_046759365.1 of Hydrothermarchaeales archaeon (SeqCode). GTDB lineage: Archaea > Hydrothermarchaeota > Hydrothermarchaeia > Hydrothermarchaeales > SZUA-236 > JAZFTJ01. The sequence goes on along the minus strand of JBHICB010000099.1, from coordinate 2,213 downwards.
AGGCCGCAGAAATGCTCATAGGGGAGATGCAAAAACATGTATGAACCCTACGAGACAGACATCTACACAAAATGCACAACACCCCAAAAAGGAGTTGAGGACAGGATAACAGCACGCACCATCTATAATTATCTCAAATCACCTTTCATCGTATACTGCGACAAATTCGTAAAAGAGGAAGAAAAGGACCCCATATCCGAGTTCCAAAAACTACTCTTTGAACAGGGACAGGAACACGAAAAAAACGTCATAGAAAAAGACTACCCCGAAGTAGAAACAAAAGAATACGAAACCAAGGAAGAAGGATTTGGACTGCTACTAGAAGCCATGAAAAAAGGAGAGCATACAATAGCAGGACTACCCTTGTTATATCTACAAGAAGGACTGGAGGGAAGAATCGACCTTTTAGAAAAAAACACCAATAGCCCCAGCATCTTCGGAGAATATCACTATGTTGTAAAAGAGATAAAACTTGCAAAAAATATCCAAAGACACCACATTTATCAGACAGCCTTTTACAACTACCTTTTGGGAAAAATACAGGACTATACCCCAGAAAACTTCATCCTCATAAACAGGGACCATGAGGAAAAAGAATACCAATACAACCCGGAAAAACTCCTGGAGATAATAGACGACATAAAAGAGATACAAAACGGAAAAACAGTAACACCCACATACGGAAAATGCGAGTGGCCGTGGGAGACATACAACAACAAAAAAGCTGTAGAAACAGACGACGTAAGCCTTGTAAGCGGAATAGGGGCCACCACTAAGGAAAAGCTCAATGAGATGGGGATAAAGACAGTAAAAGACCTAGCAGACAGCACCATAGAAAAACTCACAGAGATAAAAGGCATAGGACCCGCCTCAGCAGAAAAATACCAGACAAACGCAAAAGCGCTGGCAGAAGACAAATGCATACCCCTCGGAAGATGCAGCTTCAAAGAAAATAAAACTGAAATATTCCTAGACCTGGAGGGAACAGGAGAACAAAAAGGAGACGAAGAACTCACAGCCATAGACTACCTTATTGGCGTAACAGTAAGAAACGACGGAAAAACAGAATACACACCGTTTTTAGCACATACACTGGAGGGGGAAGAAGAGATGTTCAAACAGTTCACAAAATGGCTTGAAAAACAAAGCGACTACACCATATACCACTGGCACCACTATGAGTTAAACCACCTCAAAAGACTAAGCGAAAGATACGGAATACCAGAAGAACTAAAAAACAAACTATTCATGAACATGAGGGACCTGTACAAAGACGCCAAAAAAGCATACGCATATCCCACATATGGGGGTGGACTAAAAGATGTAGCCAAGTTCATGGGATACACATGGAGACACAAAGACGTAAACGCCATGGAAAGCATCGCCATTTATTTTAATTACTTAAAAAACCCAGAAAAACACAAGGAAGAGATACAAAAAGTAATAGACTACAACGAAGACGACTGCAGGGCAACTATGGTTGTAAAAGACTGGCTTTTAAAAAATTCTAGTTAAGGATAAAGACTTTAAACCAAATTCTTTTTCTAATATCAAAATGAGGTGATCACAAGATGACAAAGATAAGGGCAAGTCATATTCTTGTAGAAAAACATTCAGAGGCAGTGGCTCTCATAGAGGAAATTAAAAAAGGCGAAAGCTTCGCCGAACTGGCAAGAAAACACTCCATATGCCCATCCAGAAAAAGAGGGGGCGATTTGGGATTTTTTGGGCATGGCCAGATGGTAAAGGAATTTGAAAGGGCAGCCTTTAAACTGAAAAAAGGAGAAGTCTCAGATATTGTCAAGACAAAGTTTGGATATCACATAATAAAGCTTACAGACAAGAAAGGATAGTTAAATTTAAAATATCCACCCATCTTATGGTTTGTCGTATGAAGATAGTAATAGGCCTCGGCGGATCCATAGTAGCACCGGGATTACCGGACACTGACTATATAGAAAAATTCGCAAAGTTTGCATTAAATTTAAAGGAAGAGGGCCACAAGTTAATGGTGGTGGTCGGGGGAGGAAAATCCGCAAAGGATTACATAAAGATAGCAAGGGAATTCGGGGCTGGTGAAAAATTCTGCGACGAGCTTGGGATAAGATTTACAAGAGCCAACGCCATGTTGCTGTCGTCTGCTATAGGAGAAAACGCCTTGGACCACATACCAGAGGGATTTAAAGAAGCCAAAGATACAGACAAAATATATG
>JBHICB010000098.1:0-5281 GCA_046759365.1 Hydrothermarchaeales archaeon (SeqCode) | reverse complement strand
TGAACCTAACGCCTATTCTTTACTTCGAGATGGAATATGTTGAAAACAAAAGCCTAGAAGAATTGAAGAAGCCAATTGAAGTGGAAAAAGTTGCTAAGATTGTTTTTGATATAGCTGAGGGCATGAAATATGCTCACGGCAAGGGAATAATTCACAGGGACTTAAAACCGCAGAACGTTTTACTCACGAAAGATTCAACCCCAAAGATATCTGACTGGGGTCTATCAAAGTTTTTGGCAGAGAGCAAAACCTCAACCATTGTATCATTCACTCCCATATATGCCTCTCCAGAGCATGTCTCCCCCAAACAGTTTGGCAAGCCTGACGCGAGGAGTGACATCTTTCAGCTCGGTATTATCTTCTACGAGCTAGTTACAGGTAGGCTACCCTTTGGTGGTGACTCTTTCGCAGAGGTCAGCTACGCAATAATCAGCGAAGAACCTCTGCGGTCATCTAAGATAAATCCTGAGGCAAAAGGGGTTGAAAAAATAATTATGTGCTGCCTTGCAAAGAAGAAGAAAGAGCGATACCAGAGTGCCGAGGAGTTGCAGAAGGCTCTTGCAGATTATTTGAAATCAACATATAAAAAATCTTTAAAGAAAAGCTCTTCTAAAGGCGACCTCACAAGGTCAAGACACTTCTGCGCTGAATTGGTCATGTTTTCAGCGGTTTCAGGGGATTATACAGAGATCTTAAAGCATCTATCCGCTCTTAAAGACTATGCAGAAGCAGAAGAGAAGGCAGAGATCGAGAATCTAACAAGAGAATTAGAACATAGGGTCGATGAAAAGATTAAGATAAGCGAGGAGCTTATGGATCGTATAAAAATCCTTGCATATAAGGTGAAGATAAGATGAATTGGATCATGCTCACACAAATATTTTTTTGAAAAATTTAGGAGGTAAAAGAAATGGGAATCTTGGATAAAATAAAGGGAAACCCCTTTGAGAAGCTGAAAAAAGACGACTTGACAGCCGAGAGAATAAGAATTGAGAGAGAAGAGAAGCTAAAGATAGCGGAGGTAAATAAACTCTCACAGCAGAAGAAGGAGCTTTTCAACAAGGGATTCGATTCAAGTGAAGCTGAGAGACGGACTCTTTCACGGCAGATACAGCAGCTGGACCAGAAGATAAAGCTGAACAACATACACCTGAAGAAGATCAGCGACCAAGTCAGGGTAGTGGATAACATGATCTTCATCCACGAGAACAAGAGAATGATAGAGAGCGCAGGTCTGATGAACAGGCTTATGAAGATGCCTAAGAGTAAGCTGGACGAGTTCTTGGCACAGGTCAACATAAAAGATCAGGTCACATCTGGAAACGTTCAGGCAATACTTGCTACAATGGAAGCAGAATACGGCCTATTAGGCGAGCCAGAGGACGATACAGCTACAAAGGATCTTATGGACATCTGGTCAACAAGCGATGTTACAGAGGCTGACGAGGTTTACAAGAAGTGGGATAAAGAAAAGATGGGTAAAGAAAAGGAAGAAGATCTGGATTTAGCATAAAGAGCTGGCTTATACATGGAGCTAAGAGACGAGGTTAAAGGCCAGTTTAAAAAATCCCACAGACTAGCCAAAAAGTACTACGATGATGGCAATACAGCGAAGGCCAGAGTGGAATATTTAAAGTGTGCACAGTTCATGAAGCACCTTGCAAAGCTCTCTCCACCTGAGAGGAAAAAAGAACTCTTAGAGAAAAGTAAGAAGTTCAAAGAGATCGCAGATGGACTAAAGGAGGGAACCGTCAAGGTATATACAAGCGGCATAAAGCCACCTGAGGAAATCGAGAGAGGACCAGGGAAAAAAGATAAAGAGACAAAGGAGAAGGTGAAGGACCTAATCCTTGCAGAGAAGCCGAAGATAAGATTCAATGACATCGCAGGCTTAGAGGACGTGAAAGAGGACATCAAAGAGGACATCGTTTATCCATTTACACATCCTGAAGAATATGAGTACTTCGGAGTGAAGCCAGGAGGGGGTATATTACTTTATGGACCTCCTGGCTGTGGAAAGACCATGCTAGCTGCTGCAGCAGCAGCAGAGTGTGATGCGGTCTTTATTAACCTGAAGATCAGTGATATCAAAGACAAATATGTGGGGGAGAGTGAGAAGAAGATCAAAGAAGTGTTCAATGTTGCGAGAAGCTATGAGCGTGCTATTCTGTTCTTCGATGAGGTCGACGCCTTGGCAGGAGAACGTTCTGCCTCAATGGATGGGCATGAGAGAAGCTTGGTAAGTGAACTACTCTCTCAGATGGATGGATTGGATACCAAAGGAGCGACTAGACAGTATCTCGTTTTGGCCGCTACTAATAGACCATGGGGTGTTGATTTAGCCTTGAGAAGACCTGGAAGATTTGACAGAACAATACTGATACCTCATCCAGATCTTACTGCCAGACATAGATTGTTCGAGTTGGGTTTAAAAGATAAGCCCCTTGATAAGTCAGTGGATATAGATATTCTCGCAAGAAAAACAGAGGGTTTCGCCTCTGCTGAGATAACGTCTCCTGGGAGTGGTGCTGGGATATGCGAAGAGGCTGCAAAAATTCCTCTTAGAGAAAGAATCAGGGAAAAGAAGCCGAGGAGAGAGATTACAATAGGCGACTTTGAGAGAATAATCAAAGAAAAGAAGACCATACTCACTTCATGGTATCCAAAGGCGCTGAAAGAACTTAGTGGAGCAGATGAGGCAGAGATGTTCAAGGAGCTGATAATGGCTGCAAAAAGCTATGCAAATGGTATAGGAAGATGAGGAATAAATCCCTGGTTATTTTTCTCACTCTGATTTTCACAGCTGTCTTCATAACTATTCCAATAATTAATGCTGAAACGGCTGAAACGAACGATAATTTGAGTAATAACTTTTTATTTAATCAAAAAGTTCATATCGAAAATTATACAGATAAATTTGAGCGAAACATTGAAATTGATACAAATAAAGGAGTTAGAAGAGTAAACATCCTTATAGAGCCTAAAGGCTTTGTATATAGCCAACGAACATACAGTTATTTTGGAACAAAAGAACCTGTCAAAACGCTATTTTATGATGTCTATTTAAACGTTGAATATAGTTCGATTCAACAAATTGATTTTGGAAGATTTGATGGATTTATTAATTCAGTGGGAAGACGAGGTAGCAGTTTTCCGAGTTGCGAGGGGCTCTTTTGGGATCACAATACAAGTAATTCGAGTATGATCAACCAAAAATTCATAGAGCCACTAGAATTAAAGAGTGATTTATTTGAAATTATGATAACACCAGAAAAAATCGATTGCCCTAGTTATGGACATCTTTCTGGAGATAGTGTTGGAAGTGTGAAGGGAGACCTTAGTATATTAAATTCTATTTTATTTGATCTTAAAGTAGTTTTAAGTGATGATGACAAGGACGGGATCCCTAATCATGAAGATCCCTACCGATATGATGCAGATAATGATGGTTTATCGGACAAACAAGAACTTGAGTTAGGGACCGATCCTAATAACCCTGATACCGATGGCGATGGAATAAACGACAACGAGGATGAATATCCGGGGGACGCTGACAATGACGGGATAAATGATAAAGATGATCGATTTCCACTCGATTTTGACAATGATGGTTTGCCCGATATAAATGATCCTAATCCGACTGCCAAAGATGATGATAACGACGGCCTGTTGGACAAACAAGAACTTGAGTTAGGGACCGATCCTAATAACCCTGATACCGATGGCGATGGAATAAACGACAACGAGGATGAATATCCTCTAGATTTTGATAACGATGGTCTATTAGGTTCTGAAGATCCAAATCCAAAAAGCAGGGATGTCGACATTGATGGTTTATCGGACAAACAAGAACTTGAGTTAGGGACCGATCCTAATAACCCTGATACCGATGGCGATGGAATAAACGACAACGAGGATGAATATCCTCTAGATTTTGATAACGATGGAATTCCATTTGAAAAAGACTTTGCTCCGACTATTAAAAATATTTATATCTACGCTGGTGTGGTTGGCATATTAGCAACCCTTACAGCAGAACTCAAATTCAGCCAATTAAGATATTACACCGCCACGCTTCTTTCAATACTTCTTAAATTTTTCTATGATATTACTATTGGGCAGGTTAATGCCTATTTCGAGAGGAAGCGAGTTGAAAGAGAGAGGATCGAGAAGGAGAAAGATGACATTATCGATATGATAGAGGAGGGTGTGGGAGAAAAATGAGGACCCCAATACTAATAATCGCACTGTTGGTTTTCACATTATTTTTTATGGGCGACGTTCAAGCCCAAGAAACTAATTATGAACGCTTGTGGAGTTACGAGATTGGTGACGATGTTGACAGCATCTCAGTATCTTCTGACGGCTCCTTTGTAGCGGTGGGTGCTTATGATAATAATGTTTACTTTTTCAATAAAGAAGGAGCGCTCTTATGGAGCTATAGGACAGGCGATAATGTCGATGATGTATCTATATCTTCAGATGGCTCATACGTTGTCGCAGGATCTTGGGATGGTAAAATCTATTTCTTCAACAACAATGGAGATCTGCTCTGGACATACAAAACAATTAGTAAGGTTAATAGTGTTTCTGTATCTTCTGATGGTTCCTATATTGTAGCTGGTGACGATAGTAATATCTACTTTCTTAATAGAGGAAAAACGCTTCTCTGGAGTTTCAATCGTTTTAAAGGAGGAGACCCGAATGATTCTGGTGCGGTTGAAAGTGTCTCAGTATCTTCTGACGGCTCATATATAGCAGCAGGAATTGGATCTAACATAAAACATTTTAACATGGAAGGGAAGCTTCTCTGGAGCTACAATATAGGGAGTGTTCATGCTGTTTCAGTTTCATCAGATGGCTTTTTTGTATCCGGCAGTAACCCTTTTGGACAAATATCTTTCTTAGACAGAGAAGGCCAACTACTCTGGAGCGCCAAAACCAATAAGTGGATTGAAAGTGTCTCGATTACTTCAGATGGCTCTTTTATTGCAGCAGGAACTCGAGAAGATTACATATATATTTTCAACACTGAGGGAAAGATGATATGGAGTTATGATGTAGATCATTTTGTCGAAACTATATCGATCTCTTCTGACGGCTCATACATAGCAGCAGTAACTAAGGGGGTGGGGAATAATGTTCACTTTTTTGAAAAGAAACCTTTGGTTCAGAAAATGAATTACGAATTCTTGTGGAGCTTTGAAATAGATAGTAGGGTTCGGTGTGTTTCTGTTTCTTCTGACGGCTCATACATAGCAGCAGGATCTTGGGATAATAA
>JBHICB010000097.1:0-5294 GCA_046759365.1 Hydrothermarchaeales archaeon (SeqCode) | reverse complement strand
CACAAAAGATGGAAAAGCGTTAATACGCCTCTTTCTCAAAAACGGTAAGAATGTAATAGCCATCGATGACTCGTTTTCTCCTTATCTATACGTTGCCCCTAATGCCGATTTTAAGAAAGTAGCAGAAGAGATAAAGAAATTAGGAGAAGAAGTAAAGGATATCACTACTGGGACCCGGAGCCTTTTTGGCAAAAAAAAAGAGGTCCTTAAAGTTGTATTTAACCATCCCCAGGATGTCCCGAAGATAAGGGACCGTATTAGGGGTCTCGATGTTGTCTCCGATATATTTGAACACAACCTCCTTTTCTTCCGACGATATTTGATTGACAATCACCTTACCCCTACTGCAACGGTTGAGATACTGGGCAAAGGGGATGGAGACTTTATTGTCAAAGATATCACAACTTTGGAAGAACCTCCTTCAACGCCGTTGGCTATAATGGCATTTGATATAGAAGTCTACAATCCAAAGGGTGCACCAAGAGAGGAGAAAGACCCCATTACTATGATAAGCCTCGCTTCAAACACAGGGATTAAAAAAGTCCTCACTTGGAAAGCTACCGAAGACCTGCCAGATTATGTGGAAGTCCTTGATGGGGAAAAAGAGATTTTAACCAAATTTATGGAGATCGTAGAAGAGGGAAATATCGATGTCTTGATGGGTTACAACACCGACCAATTCGACTTTCCGTACATTGAGAAAAGATGCAAAAAACTTGGGATCAAGTTGATCCTTGGAAGAGACGGATCGGAAGTAAAACTCCAGACTTCACGAGGCCTGACAAAGGCTGTTGTGAAGGGAAGACCTCATGTAGATCTCTACCCGATAATAAGGCGGAATATTCGTCTAAGCAGCTATGTCTTGGAGAATGTCGTCTTGGAGATCCTCGATAAAGAGAAGGAGAAGATACCTGGAGAAAAGATGCATAGATTTTGGGATGAGGGTGGCGAGAATCTAAAAAAGTTTTTTGAATACTCTATGGAGGATGCGGTGGTTGTCCTTGAACTCGGCGAAAAATTTCTCCCTCTTTATGTAGAACTTTCCAGGATAGTAAAAATGCCGTTATTTGACGTATCTAGAATGACAACAGGACAACTTGTCGAGTGGCTTCTTATAAGGGAGGCGTTTAATAGGGATGAATTGGTTCCAAACGGACCGAGGGGATCCGAGTTTATTAAGCGAGCCTATGACACATATGCGGGCGGCTATGTGCTGGAGCCCAAAAAAGGGTTAATTGAAGATATTGTTGTATTCGATTTCAGAAGCCTTTATCCGAGTGTCATTGTTACCCACAATATCGATCCTACGACTATAAGTCTTGGTAAATGTGAAAACAGCCCTCCAGATTTTGATTATTGCTTCTCCAAGGAGAAGGAAGGATTCATACCTGCAATATTAGGGGGCATCATAACTCGTAGAATGGAGATCAAGGAAGAGATGGGGAAAACAACAGATGATATCAAAACGAGGATGTTGGATGTCCAACAGCAGGCCCTCAAGATACTTGCTAATAGTTTCTATGGATATATGGGTTATCCCAGAGCGAGATGGTATAAAAAAGAGTGTGCTGAGAGCGTGACAAGCTTTGCTAGGATGTATATAAAAAAGGTCATGAAAAAAGCGGAGGAAGAATACGGATTTGAAGTTGTTTATGGTGATACTGATTCCCTTTTCATAGTTGTCCCTAAGGAGAAAGAGAAAAAAGCACTCAGATTTATGGACCGGATGAATGAAGACCTTCCCGGCACCATAAAATTAGAATATGAAGGTTTTTATAAAAGAGGAGTCTTCGTCACAAAGAAGAGGTATGCCTTAATAGATGACAAAGGAAGCATGACCATCAAAGGGCTGGAATTTGTAAGGAGGGATTGGGCACCTATAGCTAGAAGGACCCAACAGAAGGTGCTTGAAGCGATACTCAAGCATGGTTCGAAAGAAAAAGCAGCGGAGATCGTGAAGAGTACCGTCAAGAGTTTGAGGAACCGGAAAGTCTCGCTGGATGAGGTCACCCTCTCCACTCAACTGACAAAGAGAATTGAAAGCTATAAGAGCAAAGGCCCTCATGTACATGCTGCTATGAAACTTAGGGACAAGGGCGTGGAGGTTAGACCCGGAAATGTTATTAGATATATAATAACAAAAGGCACAAAGATGATCTCCGAGAGGGCTGAACCGATTCTATCTGACACATCAATTGAGGATTATGACCCTGAATATTATATAAATAATCAGATACTTCCAACAGTCTCAAGAATCCTGGAATCCCTTGGCTACTCAGAAGTGGATTTGAAAGGGGGAATAAAACAAGAATCTTTAGCACAATGGTTTTGAAAAGTATGTGTCTTTAGAAAATTTTATAGAGGACATATTGATAAGGTTGATTGGAAATATCTAGATAAATTTCTAAAAACTACTATAAGTGATGTTTAATGGCTACTCTGGATCCTGACCTTGAAGGGGAGAACGGGGAAGTATCTGATATTGTACAAAACTATCAGTTAGATTTTAGGAATAAATCTTGGGGTCTTTACATAAAGTGAAAAGAAAGATTATTCTAACTTATAGAAGACAATTAGATTTTGCTGCCCAGACGTATAATGCTACCTGGATAATCTTATATGGTTTTTTATGATATTTATGCGGAGTTTTTAAAATTGACTAAGATAAAGGCTGTATTCTTCGACATAGATGACACATTATATAACAGTACCCAACTTGCAAAGATGGCTAGGAAAAACTCCATCAAGGCAATGATAGATGCGGGCCTGCCTGAAAAGGACGAGTCAAAAGTATTTGAGATTCTTAAGAAAATCATCGATAAATATGGATCAAATTATCCCCAACATTACGATATGTTAATAAAAGAGATCGGGGGAAGCTGGAATCCAAAGATTGTAGCGTCAGGGGTTGTGGCTTACGAACACACCAAGATTGGATATCTTACTCCATTTCCAAAAGTAATTCCCACATTACTAGAATTCAGGAAGAAGTACAAACTGGGTATAATCTCCAATGGCTTAGCGATTAAACAGTGGGAGAAGCTGATTGGACTGGGAGTACACAATTTATTCGATGTTGTAGTTACCTCTGAGGAAGAGGGATACGAAAAGCCGGATGGGAGGATATTCAAACAGGGTGTCAAAAGGATAGGTCTTAAACCAGATGAATGTCTCATGGTAGGCGATAGATTGGAAATCGATATTGTTGGTGCAAATGAAGCTGGGATGCACACAGCGTTGATCCAAAAAAAGAAGCGTAAGAAAACCACAACAAAAGAGGTTAAACCAGAGTTTAAGATTGAGGATATCTCAGAACTAATTGATGTCCTTGAGGAGCTGGGATGATCTTTTATGGTTACAACGTGCCCAAACTGCGGGAGCGAATTGATCGATAAGAAGGTCCTTGGCACTCATGAATACAACTTAATAAAATACATTGAAGTCAAGTTGAGTTGCAATGTCTGCGGACACTCAGAGATCCGCAAGGTTGCCAAAGGCCCTGTAAAAAAACTTGAGGATGAACCTGATATCGATATAAAATCCCTAGTGACTGCTGCAGAATCGCCTGTGATTACCCCTAAAGATGAGATAACAGCCCGGAGGAAGAGGAGGTCCAAAATATTTGCAAATATCAAAAGGACACTCCTTTATGTATCTGCTCTCTTTTTAGGTATCTTTGTCGAGGTTCTCGGAATTTTCTTGGAGAGACAGATGATGATAATGGAGCTTCCTGCCGTTATGGGATTCACAGTCTCTTTGATATTTTTCATACTTGCCCCCATCCTCGTAGTCAGTGCATTTATTTATCATTTTACAAAAAAACCTTTTGAGGGAATATTTTTGGGGGCACTAGTCATACCTGTGACAATAATCCTGATATATTTCTCGAGGAGATTTCAGTGGAACTACTTGGAACAAATAAGACAGATATACGACGTGCTTCTGACATTATAAAGGCCGGAGGGGTTGTTGTTTACCCCACAGATACATTATACGGCCTTGGAGCAGATGCATTAAATGAAGACGCTATAAAGAAAGTTTTTAAAATCAAGAAGAGGCCTTTATCCATGCCGCTGCCCATAGCAGTAAGTGACATAAAAATGTTAAGCACCTATGCTCATGTTGATGCCAAAGCAAAAGCGGTAATTGAAAAATTCTTACCCGGTCCCCTTGCTGTCATCCTGAAAAAGAAAAATTTGCCAGATGTTTTGACTTCGGGATTAGAAAATGTAGCTTTAAGGATCCCTAATAACCCGGTTGCATTAGACCTTATAGCGCATTTGGATGTGCCCATTACTACTACTAGTGCCAATTTATCCGGAAAAGCTCCCCCCATCTCGGTAAAAGAAGTCTTGGCTCAAATCAGTGACATAAACTTGATATTGGACGGTGGTGAACTTGAGTCCCGACAACCATCTACGATCATTGACCTTACCGGCAAGTCGAAGGTCGTTAGAGTGGGTAGGATTCCAACTGATGTTATAACTAAGGTTTTGGAGGAAATCTATGGATGACCTTTATGTAAAAGCAGGCATAATCGCTTCAGAGGTAATGGAAGCAGGTTTAGAAAAAATAGATTCTGGCGTAAAACTTCTGGACGTGGCAGAGTTTATAGAAAAATTAACCGTTGAAAAAGGTGCAAAACCTGCTTTCCCGTGCAATATCTCCATAAATGAAAGGGCTGCACATTATACCCCCGTAGCCGATGACAAAACAGTGTTTAAAGATGGCGATATCGTAAAGCTGGATATAGGAATGCATGTGGAGGGTCATATTGCGGATATAGCCAGATCAGTCCTTGTGAATGGAAAGAAAAATGACCTAATAAAGGCCTCTGAAAAAGCCCTTGAAGAAGCCATCAAGATGATAAAACCTGGCGTCAAAACAAATGAGCTAGGAGCACAGATTGAAGAAACGATAAAGAAGGCCGGCTTTTTACCTATAAGCAACCTGACAGGGCATAAGTTGGCCATATACAACTTACATGGGGGATTGGTAATCCCCAACGTCAAAACTACCCACGCAGATACAATCCAAGAGAATGATGTATTGGCCATTGAACCGTTTGCTACAGATGGCGCAGGACGTGTGGTAGACGAAAACGATGCCCTTATATTCAAATATCTAAGTGACAGACCTTTGAGGATGAAGGAGTCAAGGGTCATACTCAACTATGCCAAATCAAACTACGGAAATCTGCCCTTTGCAGAGAGATGGATATCCGACCTGGTCCCAAAATTCAAGCTGAACCATGCCTTAAGACAGTTGGCTTATTCAAAGGCTATATATGCGTA
>JBHICB010000096.1:0-5337 GCA_046759365.1 Hydrothermarchaeales archaeon (SeqCode) | reverse complement strand
CTCTTCAGGGTTCATGTCGTATATAGCAACATCACCATCGGCACCTATACCCAACTGTCCCTTTGTCATTGACAGGCCCAAGGCCTGTGCTTCAGCGGCCCGCGTAAGGGCGGCTATCTCGTAAAAATCGTACTCTCGGTCCATGCTCGGCAGTGTTGCCCTTTTGTTCACTGCTTTGTGAAGTTTGGCTATTTTCTCCTCTCTATATTTTTTGCTCATAAGCCAGGCTATAAGCCTCGGATACCTGAAGAATGGTCCGCCGTTTGGGTGATCAGTCGATAGCAGGACTTTCATCGGGTCTTTTATTAGGAGTGCAAGTTCCAGCCCGGTGGCCCACTGTATTGCGTGGACAGAAATCCTTGGGGAGTATACGAATGGCGTTACCCCGGGTGCGGTCTCAAGCTCCACATCCCTGTTTACCCATTTTAGATGTGTAAGGCTGCTCAGGTAATATTCCATGGGCCCGTCAGCAGTCATGGTTGTGGTTTCGTCAAGTGTTACCAGGCCCAGATCCATGGTGGTGTTGTCTTTTTTATTGATATCCTTTGCTATATCATCAGACTTTGACTTAAAGTCCTTCCAGGAATCTCCACCATAGCTGTGGAACTGTGCATGCGCTATATGCAACACTTGCCTATCCTTTGGGCTTTGTTTACCATTCAGGACGTTGAAGGTGTCAAGGGTTGTTGTGTAGTTGCCGGGCCTTCCCAGATTGTTTGGGTGGAGATGTATAGAATGCGGCAGGCCGAGCATCTCATTTACCTCCGACAACCCTTTTATCATATCTTTAGGGCTCACATCAAAATAGGGGACGTGCTCGTCTATGTTTGTTATGTTCCTTCCCCATCCCCATGCCTCAGTTCCACAGGGATTGACGATCTTTATCGTATAGCCCTTTACGGATCTCAGTAGCCACGCAACATAGGCAGCGCACTTTTCTATCTCACCGTTTTTAAGATAATTCATGACAAACCAGTTGCCATCAAATAAGGGATAGGTTGACTTATCTATCATAGGTGTATCGTTGAGCTCTTCATGTGTGTGTCTGCCCATCAAAGGGGGCATTGCAGGGCTCATAACGGTGGTGTAGCCCATCTTTGCATAGAGATAGCCGGTCATGAAGGTGGATGTTACAGAGAAGCCGGTTCCGGAACGCGTAATCCCGGTCTTTGGAAGAACGTACCTAAGGCTGTCCTCTGGGCGGAATAGTCTACCAGAGTTGACCTTGCCACCTGAAATGTGACTGTGGATATCTATGCCCCCCGGCATGACAACCATATTCTGCGCGTCAATGATCTGGGCCTTTCGTTCGTTGACCTTCTCGACTATTCTACCATCCTTTATACAGATGTCTTTCTTCTCACCTTTTATTTGGTTCAGGGGATCAAAGACTCTGCCATTCTTGATTATGCACTTCATTTTCAAATCACTTCGTTCCGGAGATCTTCTCCTTTACAGCAGTCTTGGCCTTATCGACCTTGCCGGTTTCGGTAAAGAGCCTTACTTTTAGTGTGCCGAGGGACTCCATCGCTGCATCTATCTTTTTCTTGAATTTCTTATATTTCTTCATATCAACCTTAATCTTCTCCAACATCTCTTCTCCTGCCTCTTCTTTGGCAGGTCTTTTAGCACTATATAAAAAGCCACCGTCTTTCCTACCGACATCCCATACCTTGGAGTCAATTTTTAGAGAGGTCACATATCTTAAGACCGATCTGGGGGGGATCTCTAAGGCTTCAGCTACCTGTGCAATAGTGATAGGACTGCTCTTTTTTATCAACTCGTAAACCTGACCTCTTTCACCTAGGATCTCCAACTCCTCGGATTTTTTCATCCTAGCTGTTAAGTCTTGTACGATGCTCTCGATAAGTACCGCATCATGGGCACATGCTGATATACAAGCCCCGCAGCCATTGCAGAGTTCTGGATCAAAGATATATGCTATCCCTTTTCCTATGTCAAGTATAAATTCAGATTCAATACCCCCCTTGCCGCCTTGAATATCCACACTGTTCAGAGCATTTACTGGGCAGACGATGACGCAGTTTCCGCAGCCACTGCATTTGTCGTCTTCGACCTTCATCTTGAAGTTCATCTCTCCACCCCTTCTGTTACAAGCTTCTTGAAAGCATCCTTCCAGGTACTGCTCCATGCCCAATCTTGCCCCTCCTCATATCTTATTTTGTTCCTCTTGACTATGATTGCATCGACCGGGCAGACATTTACGCACGCCTCGCAGTAAATGCACGTATCATCATCGACTGCGATCTTTTCTAACGTCTCTCCAACTTCGGGCCGAGGGAATGTCAAGGCATCGGACGGGCATATTTCGACACAAAGGCCGCAACCTTGGCACTTATCTTGATCCAAACCGATTTCTCCTTCAAAGACTTTCTCAACCTTGATTGCCTCTTTCTCACAGGGTTTTTCACATACTTTGCAATATATGCAGAGTCTTTTTTCGAAATCAAGGGTATTTTTAGCGTTTTCTCCTTCGCCAACGATCTTACATTTTATAGCGTCTGTTGGGCAGGCCGCTTCGCAGTCATCACAAAGGCTTTTGGTTTCCTCATCTTTAAAAGTGCACTTTGTTTCGTCAAATTCAAATGAGCCAGCGTAGGTAAGCATATCCCCTGAATCCTTTATAGATGTGCCATCCAGTAACATGTCCAATGCGTCAAATAAACAGGTGCCCACACAGATGCCGCAAAGCAGGCATTTTTCTGGATCTATCACAATAGTCGGTTGATCTATCACCCTGGTAGATGTGGCCCCTGTAGCTCCTATGGAGATGGCATCAAATGGACAGGCCTCGAAGCATATTTTGCAGCCCACGCACTTCTCTTGGTTGAAGACCAATACACGGGTCTCCATCTTGGATTTCCTCTCGAAGGTTGTTTTGTCTCCATCTACCTTTACAGAGAAGTCGAGTTCATCTATTTCCAATAGTAAAAACCTCCGATGGGCTTGCTTCCGGTTATATCGCGTTTTATCGTTATATATCTCTTTCGTCCTTGTGGGTTTAACATCAGAAACTAAAATGTGGGGTCGATTTTGCCGTTGGATTAAATTTTTGATTATTAGAAAGTTTTAAATAATTTGAATGAATAGAAAGGGGAGGAAAGTGGGACTGCAAAGGTAAAGAGAGAACGAGAATGTTAGTCCCAAGATCGGTCAGAACGGTTGGTTTGACGTTTATCCTAGTTTTATTGCTCTTTGTTTTCTACCTTGACATGTCAATATGGTGGGCCTTAGGTATTGGGATCCTGGTATTCGGAATTCTGTTTTATATTAAACAGTTGGAGAACAAAACTGCGTAAGTTGGTTCACTGATATACTGGGGATTGTGATAATAATGGCGGGCCTGCCGGGATTTGAACCCGGGTCTAGAGGTCCGAAGCCTCCCGTGCTGTCCAGACTATACTACAGGCCCTTGAAATCTTCGGAGCATGCCAATTTAAACCTTTGTCAGGCCAATAGAAAAAGGATTACATTAATCGGAGAACTGCTTCAGTCCCTGGGTTCAGATCAGGCAGCACAGCATGAACGGCGTCCTTCTCTTCAACTACAGAAACGGCGCCAACTACTTCCCTTTTTGGAGATATTTTGAGTGTAACTCCTCTTATCGCACGCTTACCAGTATTCTTAACTACAACCCCTTCCTCATTTTTGCTCATCTCTAGGGATTGTCTATCCCTCCACCACTCTGCCACTTCGTTGCACGAGGCTGTCCAGACGTTTCTCTCCTGGATATAATCTAAAAATTGTATAAACTGTGGAAGGTGTTTCATTGCTTTTTCTGGATGAGTATAAAAGGAGAATAATTCTCCATTGTTATGGGTTTTTTTGAATGCCATATATGTAGGTACTGTAGAGTATTTCATTGTTTTTTCACTCCAGAACGGATCGAAGTTAATCGCCAAAGGGACTTCCATGACCCCATTGTCCTGGGGCATTGTACCTATCTTGGAGGAATCATAGACGTATCCCAACTCTTCTATAATTTTTAAGGTATCTCCATTATATCTCAGGTAGGGTGCTCTGAAACCCCTGGGTTTGAAGTTATGTGCCTTTAGCCAATTGTCTGAATCTTTAATGCGGATGTCTTGATAATGGAAGTTGAGGTCACTTAGCATCCATTCTGTCTGGTTCCAAGACATACTGGCTACTTCAAAGTCTTTTAATATCTTTAGAATCTCAGGTGCGCCTTGGTAATAACTAGAGACGATAAAGAAAGTGGCATTTATGTCTTTAGACTTTAAAATGCTGGTAATAGCAATCAAGTCCTCTTGGCTTGCCCTTTCTGTGTCAAAGGTGGTACAGACCGCTGATCTGTAACCGTTGGGCCAATTGGAAACCTCTACCTTTGCAGAGCGAGTGATACATCCTACTGAAACCAGTCCCGTTATAAGACATAGAATCAACAATCCTCTCATAGGAATCTCTCTCACTCAATAACCTCACGTGCTCTGATCTAAAATATGGCTGTAAGTCATCCTAAAAGGGATATAAATGTAACCCTAATCAGTTGTATATTGAAGTGGAGACGAAGAATGTTATTGCTCACTTTTTTTTATTTTTGGAGTCTTTAGAAGCTACGATTCTTTCTTTTTCTACTAGCATATCTTTTTGTACCGAGATTGTCTTCTCCTTGACGTCTAATGTTGATTCCAATTCTTCTACCTTGGCTTTAAAGGTCGAGATTTTGTCGGTGTAGTAAGCCAGATTTTTATCCATTTTATCATCTATTGCCCCCTGGATCGATTCCCTTAGGATATTCAGCTCAGCTTCCATGGACTTTGAGAGATTGACTTTGTCTTTTAAATCCTTCTCCAACTCTTTTAGCCTGGATTCTAACTCTTTTTTTTCATAGAAGATAGTGTATGCCTGGGTCTCTTTCCCTTTCAATCTCTCTTTAAGTTTATCTGCTTCTGATCTTAAGCCTTCAGTCCCCTCTACTAATCCTGCTATTTCAGAACTTTGGGAGGCTATTATCTCTTCTTTTGTTTCCAATTCTTTTTTTACCTTACCACGTTCTTCTTTTTTGATCTCTTCCTTTTTCGCCAACTGATAGGTAAGTTCAGTCCTGTACTTGGCCTTTGACCTCACGTGCTCTGATCTAAAATATGGCTGTACGTGGTCCCAAAAGGTATACAGATGTAAGCCTGACCAAATCAATCTCAAGCCACCAATAATTATCACAAAAATGGCAAACCCTTCGAGGAGAGTGTTCATAAGAAGAGAGAATTCGGCATATCCGGACATATGGAGGGCCTTCAATTCAGGATAGGAAAGGCGGTAGATATAGCCATCTTTTACAAATTCTATTTCCAAAGG
>JBHICB010000095.1:0-5381 GCA_046759365.1 Hydrothermarchaeales archaeon (SeqCode) | reverse complement strand
GAAAAGGCATTTGAAACGTGGCGATTTAGGAGAAATAATTCAAATTATAATTGATGTTATTTTTAAGGATATTCGGATACTTCCAAGTGATGTCCTATGGATTTAGATGAACTTAGAGAAAACTGCATAATACTGGCCCACAACTACCAGATACCAGAGATCCAAGACATAGCAGATTTTGTAGGGGATTCTCTGCAGCTTTGTCAAGAGGCGGCCAAGGTAGATAAGGACTATATCCTTTTCTGCGGCGTAGACTTCATGGCAGAGTCGGCTGTAATGTTAAATCCTGACAAGACCGTCTTGATGCCCGATCTAGATGCCAAGTGCCCCATGGCAGCGATGTTGCCAGCTGAAAGGCTTATAGAGGCAAAAAAGCAGAATCCTGATGCGGCGGTTGTGTTGTATATCAACACCCATGTGGGTGCGAGGGCTGAGTCAGATGTAACATGTACATCAGCAAATGCTGTAAAGATCGTCAAGGCTTTAAAAGAGGATGAGATACTCTTTGGACCCGATGCGAATCTTGCTTGGCACGTTGCCCGCCATGTGCCGGAGAAAAAGATTATACCCATTCCTGCAAAAGGTCATTGCAGGACCCATATACTCTTCGAAAAGGAGGACGTCCTCTTGGCAAAAGAGCTCCATCCTGACGCTGAGGTTTTAATTCATCCAGAGTGTAAGCCAGAGGTCCAGATGCTTGCAGATCATATCCTAAGTACCGGTCAGATGATAAGGCGGATTAAAGAATCAAATTCTGGAGAGTTTATAATTGGAACAGAGACCGGCATAATACATCGAATGAAAAAAGAAGCCCCCGGCAAGGTCTTTATTCCTGCTTTAGAAACTGCTTTCTGCGAGAACATGAAGAAGCATACCATGGAGAAGGTCTTAAAGGAATTAAAAGAGAGAAAAAACGTGGTAACAATTGATCAAAGGCTCGCAGAAAGGGCAAAGAGGTCATTGGAAAGGATGTTGGAAATGTCCTAGGCTTATAGCAGGACCAAAAGATATTATGTTTGTACTCTTTATTTGCCGCTAAGTGCCTCATAGCTACCTATAATAGTAGAAGGAAAAAAAGGCTAAGATCAGACGGTGCATAGTTATATAAATTCCTTTGATTTTCCTAGTCATCCTTTTTATTAAACTCCCAGACAACTTTTTATTTTTTGTTGTTCACGTCAAGGTTTAGTAACGCTAGTGGAATAGTCGTAGCATAAGACCTTGGAAAAATAATAGTTTTCAATACAGTTTTGTATGTGTAGACAGTAGAAAATGTTAGGTGAAAACCTTTCTTAAATTAATCATCGTGTCTGATAAACTAAAACTATTCAAAAAGAGGATGTACGAATGGTAAAGAAACAAGTTGAAGAGAAATCAAAAATCATGAAAAACATGGAGAGGATAAAACACAAGATTGTGGTTATGAGTGGAAAGGGGGGTGTTGGCAAGACAACAGTCGCAGCGAATCTAGCCGTTACTTTATCACTGGATAAACAAAAAGTAGGGCTTTTGGATATGGATTTAACAGGCCCGAATATCCCAAAGATGCTGGGAGTAGAAGACAGGAGATTACTTGGGTCAGAAAAAGGGATACTCCCAACAGAGGTCACCCCAAACCTCAAAGTTGTTTCTTCAGCTTTTCTTGTGGAAAAAAGAGATGCTGCAATAGTCTGGAGAGGACCTCTAAAGATGGGTGTAATAAAGCAACTTTTAGAAGATGTATATTGGGGAGAGCTTGATCATTTGATAATTGATCTCCCCCCAGGGACGAGTGATGAACCATTAAGCGTTGCCCAGAATATACCTGAAAGCGATGGCGCCGTTATTGTAACAACCCCCCAGGATGTTGCGTTGCTAGATGTCCGCAAAGCCATAAACTTTGCCAAGGCCCTTGATATGCCCATCTTAGGCATAATAGAAAACATGAGCGGTTTCAAATGCCCCCACTGCAATAAAAAAGTAGATATCTTCAAGGTTGGAGGCGGCAAGGTTGCAGCAAAAGAGCTGGACATACCATTTTTAGGAAGAATTCCTATTGATCAAAACATAGTAAAAGACGGCGATTCTGGAAAGCCCTTTGTTTTGGAGCACCCTGATTCAGATTCTGCCAAAGCATTTGAAAAAATAGTAGCAAATATAAAGGCTACCTTAAATAAGAAATGAGCAAAAAACTCATCGCCGTTTTAAGCCTATCAAGTCAGATAACTTTTGACACTATCTAAAAAGATCTTCTTAGAGTAATGCCCGAATAATAAAGCAAATACGATCAGTATCAGACCCACTAGGGCCAATGGGAACAACTTTGGCGACTTTAAAATTTCAAAAGAGGTTTCAAAGGCAAAAGAGTAACTCCCAATGGAGGTTGTGTCCATTTCCATGACAACCGGACCGTAGACCCACCAAACCCCAGATATTATAAGGAGAAAGATTATCGTTGTAATTGTTGACAAGATGTGGGCTTTTGCCCTCACTTCTTTAAGGGTTTTCACCTCACACTCTTTACAGATCTCCCCTACTAGGAGGGTCTTTCCACAGACAACACATCTAGATTTGGGCATATGCCTTCACCAAAGACTATTTTAATCTCTTATCAAATGGGATATACCATTTGAGTTTACATTTTCGTCACATCAGGGTTATATCGGCGCAAAAGCAACTATCATATGCCAAAAATTTGGGTAAACACACCGGAGAATTTATTTATTAGAAGCGTCCGTATCTTATCAAAGGTGGTTCTATGCTGGATATAAAGAACCTGTTGTCCTATCAAAAGATGCTTGAGAGGGCCTTAGAAGACGGCTATATAAGTGAGGACGAGCACGCATTGTTGGACAGCATTTCGAAAACTTTTGGTATCTATGACAACTCCCTGAAGGAAGCCATAAAGGACGGGGTTATTTCAGATGACGAAGAGGAGAAACTGAGAGATTTGCGTAAGAAGATATACGAAGAAGCCTTAAAGGTTGCACTGACTGACAATGAGATAACCGAGGACGAGAAGGCTATTCTCGATAATTTGAAGACTACAGTGGGTTTGGACGATTACACTTTGCAATTGATCGAGGAAAAGGTCCAGAGGCAGACCGACCCGCCTTCATAATAGGATAAACACATTTGATGGATATCATTTCGAAGAGAGTCTATCATGGGGAGATATAGTAGAAGAGAATTCGTATCCAGGTTAATGGGTGCGGCTTTAGCATTGTACCTCTCCAGCGGATGTTTGATCCAGAAAAGTGAAATACGGACCAAGAAGAGGACAATCACGGGTTCTTTGGGGGTCCGGAGTCTTTGTCTAAATACGCTTGGACGTTATGGACCTATCAGTGGGGGCCTGCTTCAAAAGGAAAGTACGAGATTTCAGTGAGGGCAACAGACAAAGAGGGAAAAGTACAGAAGAAGGGGAACATAATTTCAAGAAGGGTGTATCCAAGCGGTGCTGATGGCATTCATTCTATTAGGGTGGATGTAAAAGGAGTCTAGACCCGATCTTCATTTAAGATGCTATGCTAGTGCTCTGTTTAAAATACTCTACTCATTACTCTTTTAGATTTATGACAAGGATCTCAAAAAGGATCGCCCATACCAGGTACTCGATCATAACGAGCACTCTCAGCTCCAAATCCGCGGCGCTTATCGTTGTCGTCCTGTAAAATCCACCTAAAACAGAGAGCAATGCCAGAGCATGTAGTCCTTTTATTACATTTTGGTCCATATCAGACACCCTATTTTAAGAATTCCTTTATTGTATTTAAATTACTCCGTGTATAACCGTTACCCCAGCGCTTCATGAGATAATTTGAAATTGTTATATCTGCAAATCCAATACCTATGACTACCCAGCCCCAGAATCTAGATATTTTCAAAGAGACGTAAAAACCAACAATAAGATAAAATACTACCCCAAAACCGATTATTTTCCTGCGCGTGTTATCCTTAAACAGAGGCATTTCTTGTTTGATTCCTCCTCCTACGAAGATTTTTTCTTTCTCTTCTTGGATGGACAGTTCATATCTACACAACTCAGGATTCTACGTCTCTTAAAGGGTATGCTGACCATGGGAAGCCCGCAGGTTTTGCACAGCTTGTCTGTAGTCCGTATTCCCGTTATCTGTGGCAGGGGATAAGAAGTGGAACACTCCGGATAATTTGAGCATCCTATGAAAGTCTTTTTGCTAACTTTGGCCCTAATTATTCTAAGGTCGTGGCCGCAGTTCGGGCACTTGCCCACGACATATCGCTTTCTGTATACCTCTTCTAGAGCTAGTTTCAAAACCTCTCCGATCTTTTCGTCGTTCTCCCTGAACTCTTCCAGGATATTAAGCAGTTCATCTTTTGCCTCTTGCAAAACCACTTCTTTTTCCTCTTTTCCGTATCTTATCCCTTCGATCTTATCTTCAAATCTCCGCGTCAACTTCTCGCTTATGATTTCTGGCACATACTGCTCTAAAGCCTCTATGACCTTCGTCCCCAAGACAGTTGCCTCCATCATTATCCCCACTATGTAATTTCTCTTGTAGAGGGTGTCTATTATGTCCGCCCTTGTGGCTTTTGTGCCAAGGTTTCTTGATTCAAGCTCTTTTATAAGTGAAGCTGGATTGTATCTTCTAGGTGGTTTTGTCTCTTTTTGGACCGGATCAATTTTTAAGACCTTGATATTGTCCCCCTTTGTTAATTGTGGTAGCGGATTGTCTCTTATTTTTCTGTATGGATATAGTTCTATCCATCCTGGGGATATGGTTTTTGAGCCTGTGGTTTTGAAGTCTTCTTTGCCGATGCTTATCAAGATCTCCGAGTCTTCTCTCAGTTGGGGGTCTCCAAACAGTGCTAAGAACCTGTGAACAACGAGGCCGTACAGTGCGTCTTGATCTTTTGTCATCTTCTTTGGCAGTATGCCTGTTGGATAAATGGCGGGATGGGCAGGGTCCGTCTTCTTTCCTTGTCTTGGTCTTAGTTTTTCCTTTTCAAGGACTGTCTCTGTATATGTTTTGTATTTTGGATTCTTTCCTAGTTTTTCAAGTATCCATTTGAAACCGAGTGAGTAGGGTAGTTTTTGTGATGATGTCCTTGGATAAGATATCACTCCACTCTCATATAATGTCTGAGCTATTGATTGTGTCTTTTTGGGTGTGTATCTAAAAATCCTGTATGCCTCTGCTTGAAGCTCTCCAAGGTCAAATGGAACTGGCGGATAAACATTTACTTCTTTTATTTCTACTTCTTTTACAGTCCCTTGGTCTGATTTTGAGTTTTCAAGTATTGCGTTGACTCTTTCTTCTTCGAAGACTTGTCCATCGACATGTATGGCTTTGAACTTACTGTTGTCTGATTCCAGATTGGCATAGATTTCCCAGTATTTTTCTGGTGTGAAGACTTTAATC
>JBHICB010000094.1:0-5509 GCA_046759365.1 Hydrothermarchaeales archaeon (SeqCode) | reverse complement strand
CCTAAAAGTACAAAGGTAGTTTCCATATACCATTCCATACCCTCAGAAAAGTTGATGGACCTTGATTTGGAACTGGACTATGATGTTGTCATTTGTGGGGACGATGAAAACGCCAAGCACGTTGTAAGTGACCTGACATATGAGATAAAAAATCTAAGGCCCTTGGACGGCGGGCCTTTAGCTGTTTCTAGCATGGTCGAGGCCATGACACCGTTATTGTTGAATATTGGGCTGAAAAACGACCTAAAATCTCCATCCATAAAGTTTTGTTGAAACCCGGCTTTTTAAAATACCGCAGGAAATAATAATTAAAATAAAAAGAAAAAAAGGGGTGGCCCATTAGAGCCACTTGTAGTACCGGTCAAGCTCCCACGGGTGGACCTGGATCCGGTAGTCATCCCATTCTGCCTTCTTTATCTTTAAGAAGTTGTTGAAGACATGTTCACCCATGGTCTTCTTCATAAGCTTAGACCTCTCGAACTCTGCTATGGCTTCGCTCAGGTTGCCTGGGAGCTCTTTTATTCCCTCCCTTCTCCTCTGGGCAGCGTTCATATCAAAGATGTCCTTCTCGGTGGGTTTCCTAAGCTCTAGGTTTTCCTCAATACCGGCAAGACCGGCAGCCAACATTGCTGCAAAGGCCAGATATGGGTTGCAAGCTGGATCGGGGGATCTATATTCTATCCTAGTAGCCGTCTCTTTGCCTGGCTTGTAAAGTGGAACCCGTACCATTGCGGAGCGGTTCCTGCGGGCCCAGGAAATATACACGGGGGCCTCGTATCCCGGCACTAGTCTTTTGTATGAGTTGACCCACTGGGCTAGAAGCGCTGTTATCTCCCTGGCGTGCTTCAGACATCCAGCAATGTAGGCCTTAGCGATGTCTGATAGATACCACCCCTCTGGATCGTCCTTGTCATAGAAGGCATTTTTTCTACTCTTGGTGTGGAAGAGGCTCTGGTGGGTGTGCATCCCTGAGCCATTCTCGCCAAAGAGGGGCTTGGGCATGAAAGTGGCATAAAGGTCGTGTTGCCTTGCGATGGCCTTTACAACCATCTTGTAGGTCATAGCATCGTCTGCCATGGCAAGTGCCTCGTTGTACCTTAAGTCGATCTCGTGCTGGGATGGTGCCACCTCATGGTGAGAATATTCTACTTCGATGCCCATCCTTGTTAGGCTGTGGATGATATCTCTTCTCAGGTTTTCTGCCTCGTCCAAGGGGAGTAGGTCGAAGTATCCGCCGATATCAGTTGCTTCCGGGTTACCTGTCATGGACCTGAAGGCGAAGAACTCAAGCTCTGGGCCCACATTCATGTAAAAGCCCTTCTTCTTTGCCTCTTCCAAGGTCTTCTTTAGGACCCATCTCGGGTCCCCTTCGAAAGGTGTTCCATCATTGTTGAGGACGTCACAGATTACTCTGGCTACATGGGGCCTCCAGGGCAGCACCTGGAAGGTGTTTAGATCTGCCATGGCGATCATGTCGGACTCATGGATTGGTGTGTATCCCATGATAGATGAGCCGTCAAAGCCCATACCTTCGTCAAATCCCTCTTCAAGTTGGTCCACAGGTACTGCAAAGCTTTTAAGAATGCCTTGGATATCTGTGAACTGGAACTTTACAAACTCGACATTTTCTTTTTTGCACCGGTCTAATATACTCGATATTTGTGTATCTTTACTCTCGGACATAATAATTCACCTCATATGTTATCAGTTAATCTCCCGTTTTGTTTGTATTATATTTTGTCTGGGTGGATAAAATTAACCCAAATTATGGAAACGGGGTATAAAAAGGTGATTGAGAAGGATTATGATGAGTTCATAAAAGATAGGAACCTCTCTTAGCGATTTTTATTAGATAGTATAAGCAAGCGGCATCATTTATCTAGAGAAAAATCTCCATGAATGAGGAGACCTACAATAACTCAATACTAATGTAGATAATTCCTAAGATATCTAATGGCCTCTTGAAAATCCTCCACATGGTAATTACTTCTATACTCTAAACACATGGGAATCTCTTTGTAAGTATCCAAGACATCTTTAAAGGGAATAGAGCCTTTAGATGGAGGTCCAGAATTCTCACCTTTGAGATGGATCTCTTTCACTAGATCTCCAAATTCTTGGATTGCCGTTAGGACCTCGACCTCCATATTGTTTAGATGTCCAGTATCGGCCAAAAGCCAGATATTCTCAAATGAGACCATGTTGACTAGACTTGCAACCTCATCAAGGGAAGGGAGGAAGGAGGTCTTCTCAGGGCTCAAGGCTTCGACCAATATCTGGACCCCTGAATCAAGTGCGTATCCACACAACTCTTCAAAGACATCAACGGCTTTTTTAACAGGTTCTTTTATAAACGAATGCCCATAGGATGGGACTGTGATCACCCTTTCTGCCCCTATATCGTTTGCAAGATCGATGGTTTTCTTTACGTGCCGCAATGCTTTCTTCCTAATTCCGAGATCGCTGCTTATAAGCGATAGATCGTGAAGCCTGTAAGCCTGAACTGATTTGGCTTCAACACTGAATGAGCCTAGAATATCAAGGTCTTCCCTCTTTCCCTTATTGGCAATTTCGATCCATATCCCATATAACTCCAATGCCTTAAGCTTTTCATCTAGCCTTTCTCCTGGTACGCATAGTTCAAAGCATCCTACATTCATCCATCCTCACCGTTCTTGTTCTATCTTCAAAAAAAGATGGATAAAAACTGATGACAGTCCATCCTATTCAGACAAATAATCCGTCAGGAAGGGTGGGAAGCTCATCGCCTATATATCTCTTGATCTCTTTTGGCCAAGAATCGTAGTCAAAGCCGTGCCGTAGCAGGAATACATATGCCCATCTTGTGGGACTTATCCCTGTGCATCCGGACCATAAAGTCCGGTTCTTGCGCTCCTTCCAGCTGAAGTTTTTTGCATAGAAGTCTTCGTGGACATGGAAACTTGCTATCTCCAACTCCTTTTCTGGTCTTGACATAGTCTCAAACGGCAGTAGAATGGTCAGATCATAGGTCCTGATGTACTCTCGGTCCTCCCCTTCCATTATGCCACCGCCGTGCTCCATATATATAGCTGTTGTGGCGTCAACCTTCCACTCTAGATCGAATATCTCATCTATTATCTTGACCGATAGGTCCCTGACCTTGTCTCTTATCTTTATCGCATCCTCAGGGGAACCTATCCACGCCAGTTCCATCCTCTTGAATTCGTTTAACCTCTCCAGGCCTTTCAGGCCACCGCTTTCGTACCGCCAGGTAGGACCATAGTTGTCGATAAACTTCAAAGGTAGTTTCTCTCTGTCTATCACCTTACCCCTCCAGAGGTCGTAGAATGGTTCACACTGCGCATATGCAAGAGAGAATTCCGGATTGCCCAGATTGGCCATCAGCATATTGGGGTTTTTTTCTCCAGTTATTTTGACGTAATCTGTATACTCCTCCCACTCCTTTGGATCTCTGGTTTTGGGCGGACATACCCACCAGATCTCATTTGGAATGCCACCGAGCTGTCCCTTCCGTTTTTGTATGTCCAAGGAGATAATTTTCGGCAACAATAACTCCTGAAAGCCCAAGGGTTTGGCGATGACATCAAATACCAAACTTTCTATGGCCCTCCACAACGCTGCATATGGGGGGAGTACCGTCCAGACTCCGCTTCCGGCGCGTCTTACCCAGTTTCTTTTTATCAGGACCTCTGTGGGATCCTCTTTCATTTTGTATTTTTTCAAACGAGGCTTGCTTGTTTCTACTGTGTTAACAAAGCCTACCTTTCCGCTTACGTGCTGTTGTTTTACCTTCTCATCAAGCCTTTTTAACAGCCGGTCTACATAGTTTCTCTCTAAGGCCTCCTGATTAATATCTTTTAAAACCAGATGGGCTTTTTTGCCTTCTATATCTAACTTCTCGACAAACGGAAGACTTAATCCCTCTAATGGCTCTTCTTCTAGATCATACCAGATCTCGTAGCTTTTGACCTCGATTGTCCTTATACCAATCTTAAGTCCCCTGCCGAGTATGGATGAGAGGTGTTTGTTTATCCTCAATATCGCATCGTGGCATCTGGCATATCTGCCAGAGATCAACTCGACTGTGATCTTGTTTCCCAGGACAGAGTAGCTGGCGATCTTCGCCCCTTCCTCACCCTTTGGTACACCTTTTTGTAAGAGCTCTTCTGTGCCCTCGAAGGCCTCGTCTACCACTTTTGGGTCCTTGATATCATCACTGCAAACTAGATCAGCTAGCATCTCAAATCTCATACTATTCCTCAAAAGAAAAAGACCGGTTGTTCTATTAAATCTTTCTGGCTAATAGGGGTATAAGCAGGAAATCTGGGTGTCTTCTAAAATTTGAGGAAAAATAAGCAAAAAAGATGTGTTATCCCCTTGTGATACTTAAAATGGTTTTATAAAAAAATCATAATCTATCCGCAGTAGGATTTATCAAGTCCTTTAAAATAAAGATAAGATGATAAAACATGACAGTCAAAATCATTACCCATGGGGATTCGGATGGCCTTTGTGCAGGCGCCCTTGCCTATGCAAGATATCCTGGAGCGGAGGTGTGGTTTTCACACCCGGCAGGACTATCAAAAGATATCAAAGAGGTGGATGCTGATATAGTTGTAATATGTGATATTGCTATATCCGAGAAGCATAAGGAAAAGATCTTCTCTCATTTTGCAAGGATTAGTGAGACAGGGGAGCTGATTTACATAGATCATCATCCTCTTCCTTTGAAAACCGTCTCCGGAGATTTGCCCTGTACAAAGGTGGTGATAGACAGAACCAAATCCTCCTCCGAACTGACCTTTCGCCTCTTCAAGGAGCAGATAGCTCAAGAACTGAACAGGGTGGCCCTTTTCGGCGCTATTTCTGACTACTGCGACCAGACCGATTTTATTAATGCTGAACTCGATATATTCGACAAGAGGACTATCTACTTGGAGGCTGGACTTCTCTCACAATCCTTAAGCGAATCAATGGGAGATCCCAACTACAAGAGGAGCATAGTTTATCAACTGGCAGATTGCACAATGCCGAGTGCGATCAAGGGGGTAGTTGATAAGGCTATGAAGTCTACAAAGAAGGAGTGGGAAGTCTATGAATATGTCAAGAAGAAGGTTGAAGTCAGTGATGGCATCGCCTTTATAAGAAATGTGCCTAAAGGAGTTTCTCCAACCAAGGTTGCAAAATTTTGTTTGGGAGTCTCAGGAAAGAACATTGGAATGGGTATTAAATTCAAAAAAGGATTTGCGGATCTGGGAGTCAGGAAGCGGGGAGACTTTCCTTTGGATATAAATCGTGTGCTCAGGACCATTGCTCCTCGCTATGGGGGTACAGGTGGAGGGCACCCAAGTGCAGGTGGTGCAAGGATCCGCAAAGAGTCTTTAGATGATTTTATATCGGCTTTGTCGAAAGAAGTCTCTACAATAATTTGATCCGCTTTGCAACCCTATTGCTCCTTGTTCATGTATATGCACTCAAAGACTTGGGTTAAACCTTTCCTCCGTCA
>JBHICB010000093.1:0-5512 GCA_046759365.1 Hydrothermarchaeales archaeon (SeqCode) | reverse complement strand
CAACGCCTCCAATATGGTTCCCCCGGAGTCTATCATGTCATCAACTATTATAATATCCTTTCCTTTGACATCTACCTTTTTTGATTTTGTCTTAACCTTACCAGGCTCCAACCTCTTCTTGTCTAAGTGATCGCAGTCGGTATTTAGAACCCTTGAAATACCCTCTGCCAGTTTCAAAGCACCGTTATCCGGCGCCATTATCATGGGACAGTCAAGCTCAAATGCCCGGTAATAATTGGCCAGCAGGGGGGTTGCGTCCAATTCCTTTGAAGGGATGTCAAAAAAGTCCAAGATATGTTTTTTATGCAGGTTTATCGTCAGAAACTCATCTGAGTTAAGTTGTATGTGCTTTGCAATGGTCTTTGAGCTTAGTGCCTCCCCTTGGTCAAATCTTCTGTCCTGCCTACCGTAGCCATAATAGGGGACAACTGTGGTTATCCTCTCCGAGCCGAGATCCTTTAGCGTATCCAGCAACAGCAGTAGCTCCATAAGATTCTCATTATGGGGCCGAGATATAGATTGGACAACTACAACGTCCTCACCTTTTACCTCAGAGTCCACCCTCAAAAATAATTCGCCATCAGGGAACTTCTTGACAGCCAGCTTTCCAAAATCTGCACCCAACCCGTCAGAAATCTCCTTTCCCAGTACCTGGCATGACGAACCGCCGAATATGATCATTGCACAAACCTCGATTAAAATGAATTAATTAATAGTATATAAATTTATAAATTATAAACGGGGGCGTCTGGAAGCTTTATATAAATGTAATGCATATAAATTATGCAAATTAGAATATCTGGATTTTAATTAAAACAACTGATGGGTAAGGTTTTCGATGTTAATCTTTAAGGCATTATTTATCCTTTTGGCAGGTGGGTATAATTGAAATTGATGAAATTTAAGACGACAGAAGATATTGAGGTGCCAAAGACACTAATAGACCAGGTCATAGGACAAGAGCCTGCAGTGAATGTAATAAAAAAAGCGGCACTTCAAAAAA
The DNA here is from genome assembly GCA_046759365.1 of Hydrothermarchaeales archaeon (SeqCode). GTDB lineage: Archaea > Hydrothermarchaeota > Hydrothermarchaeia > Hydrothermarchaeales > SZUA-236 > JAZFTJ01. Next base: position 4,509 of record JBHICB010000093.1, on the reverse strand, counting down.
GACATATACTCCTAATTGGGGAGCCCGGAACTGGCAAAAGCATGTTGGGTCAAGGCATGGCCGAACTACTGCCGGTAGAAGAGCTTCAGGATATATTGGTGCACCCAAATCTGACTGACAAAAACAACCCGAAAATCGAGGTTGTAAAGACCGGTGAAGGGACAAAGATAGTCGAGAAGTATAAAGAGCAGAGGAAGAGGGCCGAAGCCCCGGTGAACACCATGTTCAAAATCTTGTTTTTATCAATAATATTTCTAACCCTGTATGCCACCATAATCATGGGAAACCCTTATGTCCTGTTTGGCGGCATCATTGCCTCGGTTTTCTTACTCATGGGAAGGCAGTATATAAAGATCAGAGAAGATGTTATGGTCCCGAAATTGCTGGTCAACAACGCAAAGAAGAAGGAGGCACCTTTCGTGGACGCTACAGGCTCCCATGCAGGAGCGCTTCTCGGTGATGTTAGACATGATCCATTTCAGTCAGGTGGATTGGAGACCCCTGCCCACGAACTGGTGGAGAGTGGAGCAATACACCGGGCTAATAGGGGAGTCTTATTTATTGACGAGCTTGCCACATTGTCTATAGAATCCCAGCACGACCTACTGTCTGCACTCCAGAATCATGAATATCATATTACAGGTCAAAGCGAACGCTCCTCTGGAGCTATGATCAGAACCGAACCCGTCCCAACAGACTTCATCCTGGTTGCTGCAGGCAATCTAAGCGTGATGAAAGGTGTGCATCCTGCCCTAAGATCGAGGATCAGAGGATATGGCTATGAGATCTACATGAAAGATGTGATGGACGACACCCTAGAAAACAGAAACAAACTCGTCCGCTTTGTATCACAAGAGGTCCTGAAGGATAAGAAGATTCCCCACTTCGATAAAGGGGCCGTTATGGAGATAATTAGAGAGGGGCAAAAAAGGGCAGGAAGAAAAGGTAAACTGACCTTGAAACTTAGAGGCCTTGGAGGATTGGTAAGGGCAGCCGGTGACGTCGCTAGAAATGAAAAAAGTGACATTGTAAAAGTCGACCATGTGCTAAAGGCGAAGGATCTATCAAAGTCTCTAGAGCAACAGATAGCCGATCGCTACATAAGCATGAAAAAGGACTACGACGTATACATCGTCGAAGGAAAGGAGATTGGAAGGGTCAACGGTCTTGCTGTTATTGGGGACAGCGGTGTTATATTGCCGATAGTCGCTGAGGTTGCCCCTGCCCACAGCAGAAATGAAGGAAAGATCATAGCCACTGGGAAGCTTAAGACCATTGCAAGGGAAGCGATACAAAATGTAAGCGCCCTGATAAAGAAACACACTGGAAGGGATATATCCAACTTCGATATCCATATTCAATTTCTTCAGACATACGAAGGAGTAGAGGGCGACAGTGCCAGCATATCTGTTGCCACCGCTGTTATCTCTGCATTGGAAAACATCCCGATAGATCAGAGCGTGGCAATGACAGGAAGTCTCAGCGTAAGAGGGGAGGTTCTACCAGTCGGAGGAATAACGGCAAAGGTTGAAGCTGCTCTGACTGCAGGTATCAAGAAGGTCGTAATACCTCATGGCAACATGAATGATGTCATGATAGATAAAAAGAGCAGAAGCAAGATAAAGATCATACCAGCCAAGACCCTTAGTACCGCCTTGAAGGAGGCCCTTGCTGCAGGAGAGGACAAGAGTATATTAGAGAAGATCAAAGACTTCATACCAGCGCCTGCAGGAGGTATTGAGAAGGCAATCCTTCCTAAGGAGCACAAAGCACTGTAAAATAATATCCCCTTATATTCTATATCGTTTGATACAATCTCTACTTTAGCCAGAGACCACGCCAATTTTCTGACCTGCTTTTGTATGAAATGGTCCTGAATCACTCCGAGATCGTATATGACCTTTTGGAGCACTGTTTAAATATCTGTACTGCCAAAAATGACTTTATGAAGGCCTATATTGCAAAATCTGTCTTAGGTGTTTTTGCCTTTGATGAGAATGGCGACCTTTTAGATAGCGTTGCTTTTGCGAAAAATCCGGAAGAAGTTGCTGATAAACTTGCCAAATCGGATTATGCCTTGATCCCAGAAGAAGAAGATATAATGGAAAGGCTGAAGGACTTTGAGATTATCATTGAAAAAGAAGTCCCAATAAAAGGAATTTCAATTGAAAATCCGAATTTGGGAGGGGAATTGTTGAGATCCAATATCCTAGATTTTGCGGCTGATCTGGGTTTTTCTGACCAGGAATTCAGGAAGTTTTCACACCAGGTCAACATCCTCCTGACAAAAAAGAAAGTGAAGGAAGAATATAAAGAAAGGGATAAATTGCTGGCGCAAGCCATTGAAGCCCTGGATGACATTGATGAAAGCCTCAACCTGCTTTCCGAGCGCATCCGGGAATGGTATTCGATACATTTCCCGGAAATGGACAGCGCGGTCGATGATAATGAGAAGTACACAGGGCTAATTCAAAAATTCGGTAAAAAAGAGAACTTCGAGGGTGAGCTTTCAACTATTGTAAAGGATTCAATGGAGGCTGATATAGGGGAAGAAGACCTGTTGATACTGAAAGGATTTGCAAACAGAATAGAAGGCTTATTTAAATTCAGGGCAGAGCTTGAAAGATACATAGATTCTTCCATGGAAGATATTGCCCCCAATCTTAGAGCCCTTATAGGCGCGTCTCTCGGAGCAAGGTTGATATCTGACGCAGGCGGGTTACAAGACCTTTCAAGGATGCCTGCCAGCAGGATTCAGGTTTTGGGAGCAAAAAAAGCCCTTTTCGCCCATCTCAAGAAAAAAGGGAGTTCGCCCAAACATGGAGTCATATTCCAGCACGGTACAATAAGCAAATCTCCGTGGTGGCAGAGGGGGAAGATAGCAAGGGCCCTATCCAGCAAGATAGCCATTGCCTCAAGAGTTGACGCCTTCTCCGGGGAGTTTGTGGGTGACAGGCTAAAAGAGGATTTCCTGAAAAGATTTGAAGAGATAAAAAAGGCGTTTCCAAATGCCCCGAAAAAGATGAGGATAATAAGGGCTTCTAAACGGAAAAAGAGATAATTTCATTCTACAGAATTTTCAAACCCCCAGACTGGGTGTGGTCCCCCCCAATCTATTTATGGTCTAGTTGAAAAAACAGCAACTGATGACTGTAAGGATTCCAAGGATTCTTTTATCTGGTACCAGTAGCAGGGCCGGTAAAACCATAGTCTCTGTGGGCCTGATGCGTGCTTTAAAGAACAGGGGCTACAAAGTGCAGCCCTTCAAGATCGGACCTGATTTTATAGACCCCAGCTTTCACCTTTTTGCAACGGGTTCCCACTCCCGAAACTTGGACAGCTACATGATGTCTAAAGACAACATCCAAGAGTCCTTCCAGAGAAATGCAAAAGGATCTGATATCGCTGTCATCGAAGGGGTCATGGGGCTTTATGACTCCCACAACGGCATAGAGGAAAAGGGGAGCACTGCAGAGGTGGCCAAGATCCTTGATGCCCCTGTTATTCTGATAGCCAATATTGAGCGAATTTCCCGGACAGCCGCAGCATTTGTCTCAGGTTACAAACAATTCGACAGTAAAGTGGATATAAAAGGAGTTTTACTAAACCGCGCAGGTTCCAAAAGACATGGCCAAAAAGCAAGACTTGCTGTCGAAAGACTTTCCAAGATGAAGGTTTTGGGCGTAATGCCAAGAGATGAGGGGATTATGGTCCCAGAAAGACATCTTGGGCTTATTCCTGCTTATGAGAGGGAAGAACTCGATGCTGTGATTGAAAAACTGGCAGGTTTCATCGAGGAATACCTCGATGTAGATGAGATGATTGAGTTAGCCAACAATGCACCGGAGCTGGAAGAAATAAAAGAGAATCCCGTTTTTCATCCAGAAAGGAAGTTTGATGTCAACCTCGGTATCGTAAAAGACAAGGCCTTTACGTTCTATTATCAGGATAACTTAGACGCCTTTAAGGCAAACGGTGCAAAAATAAGTTACATAGACTCCCTTAACGACCAGAGCTTGCCGGATATTGATGCACTTTACATCGGTGGCGGGTTTCCAGAGGTATTCTCAAAAGCCATGGAAGAGAATGCCTCCCTTCGAGAGGATATAAAGGAGTTCTGCTCTTCGGGCAGGCCGGTCTATGCTGAGTGTGGAGGCCTTATGTACCTGGGTGAGAAGGCAACGACAGTGGATGGACAAAGCCATGAAATGGTGGGATTCTTGCCCATCGAAACGCACATGCAGGAAAGATTCCAAGCCCTAGGCTACGCACGATACGATGTCATAAAAGACAATCCAATAAGCAGGATGGGAGATTCTTTGGTCGGACATGAGTTCCACTATTCCAAGATAAAGCTTTTAGGCGATGTTGATCTCGTTTACAAAGCCCGAAGAGGTAGAGGCGTTGATGGTAGATATGACGGTATACTCAAAAAGAATACCTTGGCCAGTTATCTCCACCTTCACGTTCTATCCCATCCTTCTATGATCGAAAATTTTCTAAGCCTTG
>JBHICB010000092.1:0-5520 GCA_046759365.1 Hydrothermarchaeales archaeon (SeqCode) | reverse complement strand
AGGCGCAGGTAGCTGCTCCAGGAACGAGTTTTGTTACAGAGTACACCCACACCGGCACCGCCGATAAATACTGAACCCACCTTTGGCGATTACCATGAGACCATCCCGAGTAACAGTTTGAAATTATTGGCCTTATTTTTTCTCACAATGTAGCCTTTGCAACTGAAAACCTCCATCATGTAGACTGTGCAACAAAAGAAACCTTTTAGAGGAATACACGGCCTCCTGGCGCTATGGTTACCACTACCTGGTGCACTATTTCTATTTGGCAAGTAGCACAGCGCATATATGGAATTAGACTGGCATAAACATGTCCTCGTGAAATCGGGGATAGGACAGGATTATAGTTTCTACTGAGGAAAGTTTGATAAGATTATCAAGATTCTTTTTGAACCTTTTTAAGGGGCAGGATATGCTTAAGTTCTCTTGAGAGATTCTCCATTCTTCTCTCAAGGTGTGCAATTCGTTTCATCAATTCCATATGTTGATAGGTAGTATTGTCATGGTGAGGCAAAGATGAGGTGACAGGTGATTGCTTTTGATTACTGGAAGGGTCTGTGCTTGGGGATGATGAGAGGGCTAATTTTCTCATCACTTCACTGATAGCAACCAATCCATTACCTTTGTCTACCGGAGAGATTTCACAAAAAGATCCTACTCTTTTTTGTTTCCCTCCAGTTACATAGGTGTGGGGGGAGTCACATATTGTTATTTTTCTCTTGTCATGCTGGATATCATGGGAAGTTAGTGTGGTATCGGCAGCAGAAGATAAATCAGTGGTTGGATCATCTCTTTTTTTCTTCTGAGATGGTAGGTATGGATTAAGAAATTTTATAGCTTCAACAAAGCTTAATTTTTTTGTGATTAATACCAGGTCGATCGTGTTGAAGTTCTTGGCACAAGGGAAACATCTTGCCAGATTGGAGTTTTGATAGGCAGCAGTATTATATTCCGAGCAGAGAGGACAACGAAAGCGCAGGCCGCCTTCTTTTACTTTGCATGATATCATAAGTATATCTTTGATCAGGGTATTGATGGGGATATTGTTTCGTATAATACGCAGTTGTTGGGCAGAGAATCGTTGTTTCATGTTATGTTTATGAGGTATCTGTTTGTTGAAGGTCTGGGGCATCAGGCCCTTGTGTCCTATAGCTTTTGCCTGGGGTGATATTGATGAGACGTGCTTTATGGAATATGCGGTCAACAATAGCATTGACAATAGAGGGATTGCCTATGGCCTGTCCCCATTCTGTGAAGCTGATGCTTGAAGTACTGATGAGTGAGGTGCGCTTCTGACATGCGCTGATCAGATCAAGGAGCAGGCTGGGGTATTCAGCTCGTGTCCTGATATATCCTATCCGGTCGATAATTAAGATATCAAGCCGTGCCAGCCTACCTATAACCTCGTCGGTGGTATCATCTGCCAGGGTAGCATAGAGTTTATCTAACAGGGTTTGTAGTTTGTAACAATCAACCTGATATCCATTCTCGCAGGCACGAATTCCGAGGGCATGAGCCAGGTGAGTCTTTCCTGTGCCACTTTTACCAAGGATGAGCACAGGATGGCGCTCGGGGATAAAGCTGAGCTCAGCAAGGTCTTTTAGGTACTCCACATTGAGAGAGGGCTGGAAATTCCAGTCATAGGTCTCAAAGGTCATATTTTTGTTAAGACCAGCCTTTTTGATACGCCTCTCAACGGAACGAGAGTCCCTGGCCTTTAGCTGTGTTGAGACCAGTTGGGAGAGAAAGGTAATGTATCCTTCTCTTTGTTTTTCAGCTCTCTCAAGGGCTAAATCGAGCGCTTGAGCCATATCCTTGAGACGAAGCCGTCCCAGGTCCTGTTTGAGGGTTTCAATAAGGACTTTGTTCATGAGTCGTCTTCTTTTTTAATGATTTTGGAGATCATCTGATCATAAGATTTGAGATCACCCTTATCCACCGCGCATGATCTCAGCCATTGTTTAATGTTTTGGGGTACATTTTCTGTAGAGGGTAGAGGTATTCCTTTACGTTTTAGGGACTTGCCATGAATGACTCTCAGGACTGAATCTGCGCTATAGGCGCCATAGGCTTCAGCATATGAAAGTGCCCCTGCTACCACATCAGAGCCATGACGATCTGCCATCTTAAGGATACGTTGGAGGTGATAGCCTGCTTGGGCTTTTTTCTCTCTTTTGAGGCCTTCGTAGTATGATCTTGCCCCATCACCTATTCTCATGAAAGCCGTCTCTAACAGCTTGCTTTGGTGGGTCATATCTTTATATGCGTTTTCATGTTCAGGAAGTACTTGTTTGTCATGTTGTTTGTCAGAATAGGTATGCCTACAATCCATTTTTCCATCTACCCATATCTCAAGATGATCTCTATACAGACGAACATCTGTCCATTTGCCTTCCAGCTCCGGAGTAGCGCTATAAAGATTGGTATCAATCCTCACACAAAAATCTCTGTGTATAAGCCTTTTTACCTCTTTGTAATAGGTATGGGCCAGGATATGGGGCAGTGGCTTCAAAAAGGAGCGTTCTCTTTTTAGCCTGTCATCCGGCCGTTCCCTTAAGGTTCCATGAATACGTACATTTGCCACGTTAGCTCGCCACAGATCACCACGACGATTGAGATCTAAAAGATCATTAAACTCTCTGCCCGCTAAAAAGTTGTGCTCTATATAGTGAAATGGCCTCTCTACTGCGCCGTGGCGATCTTTGGCGCCGGGTGGAAGGATAACAACGTCGAATCCATATTCCTCAGCAAAGGCTTTAAATCGAGGATTAATCCAGACTCCTTCTGCTCCTCTATGGAATCCGACAGTGGTCATATTGTCGTAGGTAATGATCTCCGGTACTCCGTTTAATTCATGGAAGAAGGCCTCGTGCAGAGCGATGACACTCTCTATGGCCTCATCAGGGAAAAAATGCATATAGAGCCACCGGCTGAAGCAAAGTACTATGGAGCCTGTGTGGACTGTCTGCTCCACACCACCCAGGATTACTTTGTGGGGACTCCAATCCATCTGGGCCTCATGACCTGGAGGATGCTCTATGGGGGCAGAAGGGCCTCTATTCCGTTTTGGCCTGATAGTACGTATATAATCTTTCAAGATGGAATAAGCGCCTTTATATCCAAGCTCCTTGATCTCTTCCAGGACACGCACACCACTGAGATGTTTTTCTCTAACCAGATAACATATCTTGGCCCTATAGGGGTCAAGTTTGCTCTGTCTTCGAGATACCGCCCTCACTTGAGCGCCTCTCTTGCCTCTAATCTCTCTTCGTACAGCATTACGGCCAACCCCAACCAATTTAGCGGTAGCCCGTATAGAGCCATTCTTTTTAAATTCTTCTCTGATCTTCTTAATAGTCTTTTCGCTCAAGCGACTCATCTTTTACTCCTCCATGGATAACAATCTCTGCCTGGCCAGCCTCAAGGCCTCCTGACATGCGCTGTCTGCCTGATTCAGGCTCTCATGCAAAATCTTGTATACCTCTTTTTCCAAGGGACCTATCTCCTTTTTAGACCGTAGACAAACTGTGATCGCAATACGCTCTAAGGCCATAACCGCCTTTACCCATCCTCGCGCACGAGAAGGAATACGGGGATCAAGACGCTCCTCTTCATCCTGAGCGGAAAGCTCCAAAGCCTTCCCAGGTGATTTAATGATAAATTCTCTGACCTCTTTATCCTTAGCTTTGCACCACAGGTCAATCAAACGATTGCTCTGTTTGACATTTAACCTGTGGGTCTGAATAACTGCGCCAAGATCGCCCTGGTTGCACCCAGGCAACCGTGCCAACTCCTGAGCAGACCCGGTAGGGATCAGGCCAAGTTTGATATCCTCCACGATCTGAGCAGTAAGAGAGCGCATCAGTGCCAGACGGCGACTCACCCAACTCTTATGTCTATCCAGGATTGCTGCGGCTTCCACCTGGTTTAACCCATCTTTATCCACTAACTCCTGGATCAACATACACTCCTCTATCATGCTAAAACCGTTATTTTTGTTTAACAGGTACATCTGTGCCTTCATCATAGCCCCTTCGAAGGGGACTATGATGACCATAACACGGGTAAGTCCCAATATCTGAGCAGCATGCTGTCTTTTAAATCCGTCTACGAGGACATATGCAGACTGATCAATTGCCGCTACCAGGGGTGTAATCTGACCTTTAGCCTCCAAAGACCGGCACATGCTCTGAATAGAGGACTCCGGCAGCAAGCGCAATGGCTTTAGGCGAAGATCAAATCTGGCCGGAGAGAGTTCAATAATATTATTCTTAGACATCTTGTCTCCTTTTATCACCCATACCCTCGAGGAGGGAATTTAGCCACCACTTTCCCCAAAGAACCGCAAAATCGGCACTCTCTTATATCCTCAGAACCTACTCTTAGATGAATTTTATCTGCATATCCTAAGGGTTGAAGATCCGACAATGATACTTTACAACCTTCTGCTACTACTGTTGAACCCCCATCATCCACGTTTTTTTCATTTTTTTTTGCTAATCTTTTCCTGCGGCGTCTTTCAGCCTCTAGGTGAGCTTTTTTGCCGTTGGTACTCTTGCGGTATTCCCTTTGGGCTTTCCGGTGGGACTCACGTTTGCCTGAATCACGGCACTCATCACAGCAGTAAGACTGACCCTTCCAACAACTCCGACAAACATAGAAAACAGTACCACACCACCGACATTCAATCTCTTTTAAAAATAAAATAAAGATGCCCCCGGCCTTGCAAACAGCCGGAAGAAGATATAGTATAAAACTAATGCTTTGTGAGCTTCCGGCTATTTACGGAGCTCTTCCTAGGAAAGCCCGAAGAGTGCGACTTCGGGCTTTCACTTCACATATCACCTCCTGGAAATACTCCCCACTAGCTCAATTGAATATTATCAAATTAAAGGCTTCTGTTTGGGCTAGTATGTATACTTGAATACATGCGCAACAAACAGGCATGGATGGAAACATATGGAGTCTTATGATTTTTAGTATTTTGCTATAGGCGGGGAAGCCGGGCGGGTACGTTTTAAAAATTATTTTAGGCGGGGAAATCAAAGATCAGTTAATTCTTAGATAGAGGGGTTCACTAATAATCGTTAAAGACGGGTTCAGTATCTATCGGCGGTGACGTTCCTTTGCATAAAGCATTCTTTGTATAAAACCAATAAACGTTATTATCGCAATTACTCCTAATGTGATTTTGATTATGTCTATACTTTGCAGGGTTATGAAATTTGCCATAAATAAACCAATAATTAGTATAAGAAGTCGGTCTGCTCTTTCTCCTATTGCGGGCCAGTCATGGTTGTCTGTTTCAATTACTAATGCAACTCTAGGCTTGGCATATGAAACAAGCATTGTTGTTGAAAAGCAAAGAAACGCAAGTAACGGATAGTTAAAAGCCAAGCCGAAATATATTATCGTTTCAACTATCTTATCTACTAATGCGTCAAGGTAGTTTCCAAATAAACTTTGTAGTTCCTTTCCTTTTGCAAAAGATCCGTCAAATAAGTCAATCAATACCGCCAA
>JBHICB010000091.1:0-5550 GCA_046759365.1 Hydrothermarchaeales archaeon (SeqCode) | reverse complement strand
CTTCACGTAGTGGTCCAGATTAAGAGGAGCAAAGGTTAGGTTCATGATCCTAGATAGCCTCTCTATTAGAATTTTGGAGGAGTATCCCTCCGCTCCTGATTTTTTGAAGACCGCGTGGAGAAGCCAGGGAGTAACAGATGATGTCACTGCCTTCTCCCCACCCTCCACCCTCTCTATGATCCTGGTAGCTGTCTCCCCAAACTCTGGATGGTCGTTTAGCCAATAGACAAAGACGTTTACATCAATGTATTTCATAGGTCTCCTGCCACCTCCTCATAAGTTGCCTCTTCTGCAAGCCTATCGATCTCCTCTACGGGCTCTTTAGTCCTGAAGATGCCCTTCGATTCTCTAACAATGCTTTTACGTGGCTCGAAGACGACCTTTTTATCCTTCACAACTACATCCAGAAACATACCGATCCGAATCCCTATCTTATCCCGAATTTCCTTAGGGAGATATATCCTCCCTTGCTTATCCACATACACATTTTCTTCCATTTTTATCACCATAACATTAACCTAATTTTACCAATGTCAACTATATTGGAAAAAGTGCAATAATTCCATTAAACTGACATTTCCATTTCTGTGTTCTCACTACTCCCAACCCTTTAGCACATCTCCAAGCTTTTCCCGCTCCTCCATAACCACCTCGAACGGGGTTTTCCCATCCAGATCCTTCCGCCGTTTCTTGAGCCACCCTTTCTGCTCTTTGTTAAGCCTCCTTCGATTCTCTGACAGGGGCATGCTGTTGTCGCGGTCGATCTTTTTCGAGTACTTCAGCAAATAATTAGTAAGCTCCTCATAGAGATCGATATCCAACGCCCAAAAATATCCCCTATCACCTTTTCAGAGCCAAAAAAACTCGAAGAATAGGGACAACGAGCCTGTTTCCTTATCATATCTCCAAATGTTATGTAAGCTGGTTGTGGAAAAAGTTTAACTAGTAGATTAGATTAAGGGTCAAATGCTCTAAAAATCGGTTACTCAATTAACAAGAATTCAATCGAGTTTTCGAGAGACCTAGAACACCAAAATGGAGTATTGTCCATGTTTAAACGCATCAAAAAATTGTTCAGCTTTGACGGTATAAAAAAGATATTCAAAAGAAAGAAACAGGTCAAACTTGGGTTCTATGGCGCTGTTAACGCCGGCAAGACTACCCTTGCAAATAAGATATCCATGGACTGGCTTGGACAAGAGGTTGGTACGGTGTCTGAGATACCCCACGAGACAAGAGAGGTTCAGAAGATAGAGGACGTCGAAGTCAAGACGAATAATGGTTCTCTCCACATGAATTTGATAGACATGCCAGGCATAGCTACGCAGGTCGATTACAAGTCCTTCGAAAGTTATGGCTTGGACATGGAGGAGGCCAGGCAGAGGGCAAAAGAAGCGACAAAAGGCGTCATCGAGGCGATAAAGTGGCTGGACAATGTGGATGCTGTCTTGCTGGTCATGGACTCATCAGAAGACCCGTACACCCAGGTTAATATCACCATCATCGGCAACCTTGAGGCCAGAGACATCCCGCTCATAGTAGTCGCAAACAAAATAGACATTGAAAATGCTTCTCCTGAAAGTATAGAGAACGCCTTTCCACAGCATGTCGTGGTTCCCATCTCTGCCGAGACCGGCGAAAATGTCGATGAATTATACCAGGCCATACAAGAACATCTGGCTTAGGAGGAATCGCGTGCCAAAAAAGAGTTCTTCAGCCAAGAAGAAAAAGAGAAGTAAGAGCAAAAAGAAACAAGAGATACAGTTGAACTTTATATCCTCTGATGCTTTGGCGACAAAGAGTCCGGATGAAAAGCGTCAGCTGATCCTTGACAAAATCAGAGATAACATAATAGTGGTCTTGGAAGAAGCTTTGGATCCAAAAGAGGAGGCGGATCTAATAAAGACTACCATGGAAGAGATAAATTCCAAAGATTTCTTCGGTATTGAATTTTATAGGATGGACAGCCAGAAACAAAGTGTCCTGGAAAGAGTAGGAAAATTCTTCTCTGAAAGGGGGATAAAGGGTGTAGAGAAATATATTCCAAAAAGCCGACGGGGGCTTACAATTGTCGGACCGAGTAGGGTGGTGGAGGGGATAAAGAAAGAATCAGGCTATGTCTCCATGTTAGCGAAGATTGGTGACTGAAGATGCCTCATAAGTGCACAATGTGCGGTACTGTGTATGAGAATGGGTCTGAAGCGATAATAAACGGATGTGATTGCGGTAACAGGCTCTTCTTCTATTTCCGTAAGTTAAGCGACAAAGAAGCAACAAAATTAAAGACTGAAGAGAATGTGGAGGAGGTCGATAGTCTTAAGGGTATAATCGGGATAAGGGACGGGGAACCGGTTATAGACAGGGGCGACGATATATGGAATATAAGAGTCAAAGACGGCATTTATGAGATAGATATCTCTTCTTTGATGATGAAAGAACCCGTCATTGTCACAGGGGAAGAGGGGAGATATCTTGTAAGTCTATCCTCAATATTTAAAGGTCTAGAAAAAAAGAAGTCATCTTCCAAGAAAAAGTGATACCGCATAGATCATTTTGCGCTTTTAATGTGTTCTATAAATCTTTTCAACCCCTCTTCCAATTGGACTTTGGGCCTCCAGTTTAGCATCCTTTTTGCTTTGCTTATGTCGGGACATCTCCTCTCAGGGTCGTCCTCAGGCAGAGGGTAAAACCCTATCTTTGAATTTGAACCTGTGATCTTTTTTAGTATTTTTGCCAGATCCAATATAGTCGTCTCTTTATTATTTCCAATATTTACGACCTCGCTTTTAGCATCAGGAGACAATGCCAACCTCATAATGCCGTCTACCTGATCTGTAACATATGTGAAAGACCTTGTCTGGGCACCATCACCAAACACGGTGATCTCATCCCCCTTTAATGCCTGGTCAATAAACCTGGGTACCACCCTGCCATAGATATCATCAGCCCTCATTTTGGGGCCATATGTGTTGAATATTCTTACCATTCTCGTATCCATGCCATGCTGCAATTCATATGCTTTAACAAAGGCCTCCCCAGCGCGCTTCGCTTCGTCGTAGCAACTCCGAGGCCCGATAGGATTAACGTTTCCGTTGTAGGTTTCAGGAGTGGGTATGAAACGTGAATCTGGGTTCCCATAAATCTCGCTGGTGGATGTATAAAGAAATGTAGCCCTGTATTTTTTTGCAATGCCTAGAGCAATCCAAATGCCGAGGGTATTTGCCTTTAAGATCTGAATAGGGTGTTTCTCGAATTCAAAGGGAGAAGCACGACTTGCCAAATGCATAACAAAGTCAAAAGGACCATCCAGTATTATTGACTTACTAATATCGTGATTTATGAACGTGAATTTTTCTTTGTCCTCTAGGTCTGCCAAGTTATTTTTAAGGCCGCTGACTAAGTTGTCTAAACACATAACTTCGGCATTTTGCCGAATCAAGACACTGCAAACCCATGATCCAAGAAATCCCGCTCCCCCTGTTACAAGAACTTTTTTATCTTCAAAACTTAAGCCATCGTTTTCAAGAGCATTCTTAACCTTCTCTAGATCTTCTTCGATTACAGACATTAAACCCCGCCTATTTTTTACCTATCCTGTATAGATATTCTAAAAGGTCCCCTTTCACTTCATCATTTTGAAGGGCAAACTCTATCGAGCTCTTTAACCAGTCGAGCTTATTGCCAATATCATACCTTTTGCCCTCAAATTCAGTAGCGTAAACATCCTGCTCCTCTAAAAGGAGTTTTAAAGCATCGGTCAACTGTATCTCCCCACCAACTCCTGGGGAAACCTTTTTCATGTTGTCAAATATCTGGGGGGTCAAGACATATCTTCCGATTATCCCCAGATTGGAAGGCGCCTCATCAGGCTTTGGCTTTTCCACCAAGTCTTCCACTTTATAAATGTTGTCAATAGGACTGCATTTGATAATACCATAGCTTCTGATCTTCTCTCTTTCCACCTTTTCCACAGCGATAACCGAGGATTCATACTCTTCAAAGATGTTCATCAACTGTTTCGTACAGGGCACTTCATTTATGGTTATAGTATCCCCAAGCAATACGGCAAAGGGCTCGTCTCCTACATACTTTCTTGCGCAGTAGATGGCATCCCCCAAACCTTTCTGCTCTTTTTGCCTTACATAGTGTATATCTGCCAGCTCGGAAATCTCCTCCATCTGCCTGAGATACTCCTCCTTAGCACTGTTCTTTAAAACTATCTCCAATTCTGCGGATTTGTCAAAATGGTCCTCAATAGCCCTCTTCCCTCTGCCGGTTATGATCAGGATATTATCGATGCCGGAAGCCACGGCTTCCTCAACCACATATTGGATGGTGGGTTTGTCAAATACAGGGAGCATCTCCTTTGGCTGAGCCTTAGTTATGGGCAAAAATCTTGTCCCCAGTCCTGCTGCAGGAATTACCGCCTTCATCTTACCAGCAAACCCCCTCATAATCGTCTGCGGCCTTTGCCTCTTCTATCCGCCTTCCGTCTATTACAACCTTTCCTCTGTAGAGGTCTTCCTTTTTGAACTCATCCCAGTCGGTAACTATCAGAATATAACTGCCTTTTGTCACCGCTTCGTCTGGTGATGAATAATAGTTTATCATCTCGTGTCTTCCAAGTATCTTCTCTGCCTCATTTAACGCTTCAGGATCAGCTAGATGCAGCCTTGCACCCTTCTTCAACAAACTATGGATGATCTTCAAAGATGGTGCCTCTCGCATGTCATCAGTGCCAGGTTTAAATGCCAAACCCAGCACCACTACATCCACCCCTTTCAATGGTCCCGCTTTCTTCTCAAGGAGCTCTACCAATCTTAAGGCCTGGGTCTCATTCAATTCCATGGCTGCATTGAGGACTATGGGGCGGTAGTATACCTCCTTTGCCTTGCCGACAAGGGCTTTGACATCTTTTGGAAAACAACTTCCTCCAAATCCAATCCCCGCATTCAAGAACCTGGGTGATACTCTGGAATCCATTGCCAAGCCCCTGGCTACTTCGTAAACATCGATCCCCAACTGCTTGCATATATTCCCTATCTCGTTTATGAAGCTTATCTTTGTTACTAAAAACGAGTTCGTGGCGTACTTGATCATCTCTGCTGTTTTTGGATCCGTCTCCATTAATGTTGATTTAAATCCTGAATAAAGTTCTTTTAATGTTTTTGTTGATCTCTCATCACTACAGCCAATGATTATACGATCGGGGTTGAGGAAATCGTCTATGGCTTTGCCCTCCCTTAAAAACTCTGGGTTCATGCATACGCCAAAGTCGGTTCCACACTTCTTGCCAGAATGGTTTTCCAATGTAGGCACTACACTGTGTTCTGTTGTCCCAGGCACTACGGTGCTCTTTACAACGACGATGTGATATCCATCTTTTTCATTCAACGCCTTTCCTATCTCCAGGCTTACCTTCTCTATATATTTTAAATCTATGTAGTCCAAGAGCCCGGATGGAGTGCCGACACAGATGAAGGATATATCGCTTTCAAGAACCGCTTGCCGAAGATTTGTAGACGCCTTAATTCTGCCTGCCTTTAAAGA
>JBHICB010000090.1:0-5553 GCA_046759365.1 Hydrothermarchaeales archaeon (SeqCode) | reverse complement strand
GGAGGACAGCCCGGGATCTTAAGATCCACCTTTACAACCTCTTCCACGGCATAGACCCTGTCAAGTGGTGCCGGAATCTGCTCAGACGGAACATCACCAGGCTCAGTGGATTTCATATTCTTAAAAACAGTCTCACGCATATCATCCATAGTGTACATATTGGCAAGAGCAGGAATACCGCCCTGATTTGCACAGGCACCCATGGCGATTAAAACACCGACTTTATCACGCATCTCCTGGGCAAGGTGCTTCTGTTCCTCATCCCTGATGCCACCGGTTAGAATTCCCACGTCCGCTTTGGGAAGCTCTATCGAATCTCTCTCAGCTTCCTGTCCAAAATATTTCCAATCCATAAGCACAGGTACGTGAACAAACTCGATCTTGCTTAAGAGATCAACAAGAGGCTCCCCTATATCGAGAAGCGCAAGTTCACAACCCCCGCAAATGGTAAGCCATTCTTCTGAAACCGTTACCAACATTTCACCCCCGAAACTTTATTCTACTATGAATTGTTTTACAATCTATATAAAATCTTCTCTAAATTCTTGGGTCTAACGCAATAGAGTTATGACCATTTTGCCTTTTTTGACATTAACAAAAACCTTCCAGCTCCGGTTACACCTTCCAGGCGAAAACTACTTTACAAAGTAATGAGCACTAAAAAGGACAGACATGAAAATGATAGAGATAGAGGGTCTTGAAAAACTATTTTTTAATAATGGGCGGAAAGTAACTGCCCTAAAAGACCTCTCCTTTGAAGTTAATGAAAATGAATTTATAACTGAACTTTTTTAACACTACCGAAAGTCTAATGCACCACGGATTTATAGTTTTTTGTTGATGTTCATTCCAGTAGATCCTGTGGAGGTGCTTCCGGAGCTGGAGAGATTCAGGACTTTCTTTACTAGCCGCCAGTATCCTCACTTCAAGCGATACATGCTTGGCTTGATTACCCATGAGAAGAGCAAAAAGAACATCCAGAGCATAAACAGCGAGTTCATCGATGCGCCTGCTCAGAGCTCTCTGAACAGGTTCTTGGTCCGGTCTAACTGGAACAAGAAGCTACTCAACTCCAAACGGATCAAACTCTTTGACGAAAAACATCTACTGCACCAACTGCCATACTGAATATAACTCGACAGGGGATCTGGTCGTCAATGCATCTAACTCTGCTGGGGCTAGAATAGAGGTAAACGTCCAGAACCAATCCCCACACTACCTCTTCAACACCAGTGATGCAACAGAGAAGGAGCAGCTTTACACTCAGGCCCGAGAGTATTTCTTAAAGAACCTGGACACCCTCAAAAGCTAGGACTGAAAACTTTCTGACATCTTTGAAAAATCACGTTATTTTGCAATCTTCATCGTCACATCCTTAGGCAATGCCAGTCCCATCTCGACCTCAACTGCTTTTAGGATCGCTGTAGGAATAGGGCAGGCTGTATGCTTAATGTGCTTTGAAGCCAGCCGATAAATAACTGAATCGCACATCTTTAAAAAAGCATCTGACGATATCTCAATCTCATTGAGATCTTTATCCAGGTTCTTGATCATTTCGCAGGGGCAGAAGATCTTCACCCTGACTTTATTCTTGCCTTTTTTTTTCGCTTTTATTATCGCGGTAAACCCGCATATGCCTGCATCGACGGTTACCTTGCTCATATCTTAAATCATCTTTTAAAGGAAGTTGAATTTGGGTTGATAAACAGTGTTTTAGTTCAATATCTCCAAGATCTGCCGGTTTCGATAAAGGCCTGGATGTTCTCCAGCGGTACAGAAGGCGGCATATCACAACCAGGCATCAATACAAAACCCCCGCCATAAGATGCCTTCTCAATACATTCTTTAGACTGGCTTTTTACATCTTCTACTGATCCGTTTGCCAAAACAGCTACCGGGTCTACATTTCCTGCGATGCACATATTCTTTCCTACTACCTCCTTTGCCATTGCCAGGTCGACTTTGTGGTCTAGGCTAAAGCAAGAAGCACCTGAGTCTGCTATGACATCTATCTTGTCGGTGGTATTACCACAGATATGGAGCAGAGTATAAGCCCCCTTTGATTTTGTATCGGCTGTGAGCTTCTGAAGGTTGGGCAGGACAAATTCAACAAAATGCTTCTTGGAGATCAAATCACCGCTCGCAGAGGGCTCAGCTATGCTTATCAGTTCTATTATACCATCTTTAAGCAGAGGCTCATAAAACCTAATTAAGAGCCTTGTGGAAAAATCAAGTACAGCTTTCACGAATTCCGGTTCCCTGTAGATATTCCTCATCAGCTTCTCAACACCCCTTATCTGAGCAGCAAGAGTAAAAGGTCCCCAGGCAGTCGTTGTAACCAGGTACTCATCACCTATAGCCTCTTTAACATTCTTCGTAGCCTCCTGGACCGTATTAACAACTTCATCGACATCAAGCTTGTCGAGATCCAGCGCCTCTAGGTCTGCCATACTGTCTACTAATGGCTCGGCCAGATCTGGGGCACCAATGGGCCTCGCTTTTATCTTTCCTCCAAGGGCGGCTGCGTGAAAGTTGTTATATCCTGAGCCCACATAAACTATATCGCTCTGCAATTTTGGCGCAGTCGAGATTATTACCTCTGACATTCTTTCTGCATCTTTTGATAAGCCTAAAAAAGTATTGCCAGATGCAGCGATGGTCCACACCCCAGCCCCGAAGAATGCTACCGGTATCCTCTCCGGCACCCCCATCTTAAAAGCGGTTATTATCTCTTCTCTGGGTTTCATCCTTCCAATCTTGAACTTCCCAAGTATTTATGGATTTCTGATTTTTTTTGAATTGGATACAACAACTTGAGTTCTGCAATAAACCAAGATTAACGTATGGAATTTAACACTTAGGTTATCTGATTAACCATTTTTTCAATATCTTACCAGCGTTATCGAATTTATCAACCTTAAGCGCTATTTCAGTCATACCTTTCTCCTTTCCCAAAATGTAGATGCTCTCAATATTTATCTTGGCATCTGCGAGTTTTCGCGACACTTTAGCCAGTTCTCCTGGTCTGTCGACAAGTTTTATAGGTATCACTTTCGATACAGTGTATTTGTACCATGCCTTTTCTAGGGCCTTTTTGGCCGACTCCTGTTCCTCGGTTATGATTCCTATTATGCCCGCCTCACCGAGACCTTCAGCTGAGATGGCCTTGATATTAATGCCGTTCTTCCCCATGACCTCACAAATGTCTGCCAAGGCCCCCGGCTTGTTGTGAACCATTACTGTAAGCTGCTCCAATTCATTCACCTCCAACTTATTTTATGTTTTCCAAGGATTTAATCTTTTCATGATCCCATGTTAAACTCTTCCCCAGGATAACTTAAGCTCTAAAAAGAAAAAGTCGATTACAAAGTTTTTGCAAACTGGTTGATTATTCCCCGATCTTGATCTCATTCTGGTTTCTCAGATACCTAAGAACGATCTCCGGCTGGTAACGACACTCCTTGCATGAATCGCCGAGATCATTTACCCCCTCGCAAAGCTCTCCGCCCATAAAATTAAGAATAACACGCCCATCATCCTTTACTACCAATTGCTCAAGAGGAGTAAAATAGAAGCTCTTTAGGATCCCCAGGTCCTCATCCGAAACATTACTAAGATTGACGCGGCACAAAACCATTCCATCACCTATTACAAGAACCTCGAAGCATACTGCATGATATCATCCATCTTTATCTTAGGCTGGTAGTCCTTCCACTCCTGGAGCTTGCCCAGTCTCCTGTATACGTACATGCCGTAACAAGCAGGGCAGTTCATCAGGAGCGTGTCAGCACCGGTCTCTTCTGCCTCCTTAATGAACATCTCGCCCATCGTCATCGCCACATCCGGTTTATGTCCTCTTATGCCCCCTCCTGCACCACAACACCTCGTTAGAGTCCCCTTCCTCGGCAGTTCCACATACTTCACTCCTGGAATACTATTTATCAGCTTTCGCGGAGCATTGGAAACAACGGGCCCTTCAAGACCCCTAGTCAATTGACATGGGTCATGATATGTCACCGTCTCATTTGCCTTTTTAGTGAATTCGATCCTGCCCTCGTTTATTAAGTCTGCCACCACTTCTGTTATGTGGAGGACCTCAAATGGGAGCTTGCCTCCGTGGACTTTAGGCCAGATGCCCCTGAATTCCTGCAGACAACACGGGCAGGAGCAAGCGAGCCTCTCGACACCTCTAGACGCATAGGCCTCAATATTGTGCTCGACCAGTTCCTCCATGATCTCCCATTGACCAGTAACAGTCAATGGCCAGCCGCAACACCAAGCTTCTTCTGGATCAAGCATGGTGAATTCCTGACCGCCGGCTTGGAGTAATTTGACAGTTCCAGATGCCATGGCAGGTGCATCCCAAGCGACGTCGCACCCCTCAAAATATCCCAGTTCGGCGTTTTCAGCTATCTTGATACCTTCTGGCATCCAGATCTTGTATCTTAGACCCAGAGAATGTGGAAAAATGCTATGGTACTCCTTGGCATTCTTCAGCAGGTTCGGCAAGCCGCCAGGGGGTTTATACCCCATGTCCACCATTTTTCTGCGGAGACTCCACCAAAGTCTTTGGGTGTGTATACCCACAGGACATACCTCGCCACAGTTGCCGCATCCAGTACAAGTGTAAATAGCCTCTTGGAATTTCTTCCACTCCTCCTCGCTTATTTCTTTCCCACCCAGGAGCCTGGCCCTGAGGCCGTGTGTCCCCCTGACAAAATCTCTGAAGGTCTTGATCTTTTCAGGAGGAGAAAGGGATGGGTCTCCAGTAGCATCTTGTATACCACACCAGTTTAAGCATTCGCTACATCTTGTGCAGGAGTCCAGCTCTATCATCTCCAGTTTTGACAGATTTTTTAAAAGGTCCTTTTCTGCGCTCATTTTACGATCTCACTCTTCCTTTCTAAAGCCGCCTGTGTTGTTATCTGGGAGGCGAACACGTGGAACATTTTGGAGTAGGGTATGTACAAGATAAAAAGGAAAACAGTCGTGTAGTGCATTATATAGACATATCTCCATGCCGTTTGCAAAGAGGCAACATTAGTGCCTATTACAGCTTTCATCATTATCGCAAAAACCGCGCCTATTGGAGACCACAAAATTGTAGGTGGATTGAAGGAGGCGAGGTTTAGCCCTTCAACCATGAACCCAAGGATTACTATTACAAACAGAAGCAAAAGGGCAAAGACGTCGTCGAACTTCGTGACAATACGTTCGGTTCTCGCCTTCTTTACAACGCCACCCTCCTCAACACCGAAGAGGATTCTGGAAGGTTTTTTATATCTTCTAAGGATAGCTAAAAACAATCCAAGCATGAGAACGCCCCCAGCGATATCCATGATCAAGGAGAAAACCAAGTATGTATTTCCGACCAAGAACCTCCAAGGCAGGTACTCTTGCAAGGTCTTCAGTATTTCGCCCATAAAGAGGATCAAAAAACCCCATACGATCATAAGAAGGACAACGCCCCGTCTCTTGCTCCTTGCAAATACACGCTTAGCTAGGAGGCAATCAGGAGAGTGTAATTTGGATAGGCTTAAGGATCTGAACCCC
>JBHICB010000089.1:0-5558 GCA_046759365.1 Hydrothermarchaeales archaeon (SeqCode) | reverse complement strand
GTTGTATAAGATGCTATGGCCCCTGGCAAAGCTGCTGAAAGCCCGGCAACTCCGATGAAGACCTTTGAATTTGAAGACTTAACTATCTCTTTGAGTTTCTCAGGGGTTCTGTGAGCACTAGCAACATGGGAGTCGAATGAAACCCCAAATTCAGAAAGCACTGATTCTACCTTCTTTACAAGGTCGGAGTCTGATTCACTTCCTGAGATTATAGTAACCAAAGACACAAGACTACCTCAGCTTCTTCAATGCCTTTTCTATTCTTTCTATACCATTTATGAGATTTTCCATTGATGTAGCATAGGAGATGCGAATAAAACCTTCACCGCCATCTCCAAATGCCCCTCCCGGAACGACGGCAACCTTTGCCTTGGTGAGCAGAAAATCCGCCATCTTGAAGGAATCCTTATTATATTTTGAAAAGTTCGGGAAGGCGTAGAAGGCGCCTTGAGGGTTGACACAGCTTACATTAGGAATTTCGTTTAGCATTTTAACTACGGTGTTTCTTCGTTTTTTGAATTCCTTTACCATCTCTTGGACGGATTTCTGCGAGCTTTCCAGCGCAACTACTCCTGCTTTCTGCACAAAGGATGTTGCATTTGAGATGGAATGGGCTTGAAGCCTGAGCATTGCCTTTATAATATCTTCGGGCCCTGCCGCATAGCCTAGACGCCAGCCGGTCATAGAGTAGGCTTTTGAAAATCCGTTTATCGTAATGGTCCGTTTTTTCATTCCTCTGTAAGATGCAATGCTATGGTGTTTTGCACCGTAGGTCAAATACTCGTATATCTCGTCGGATATGGCGATTAGGTCGTTTTTCACACACAATTCCGCAATCTCTTTTATGTCGTAGGCATTCATTACCGCCCCCGTGGGATTGTTGGGGGAATTCAATATTATAGCCTTTGTCTTCTCTGTTATCATCCCCTTAACTTCTTTGGCTTCCAGATGAAAATTATTCTCTTCAGCGGTAGATATGAAGACAGGTTTTCCTCCGGCAAGTTGGACCATAGGGACATAAGAGACCCACCATGGCTCTGGTATCAGGATCTCATCTCCCGGATTGATTATAGCCATTATCGCTTCATACAGGGCTTGCTTCGCTCCCGGGGTGACAATGATCTGGCTTTCTGGGTCATATTTTAGGTTGTTATCTCTCTCAAATTTTTCTGATATGGCTTCTCTTAGTTCCACTATCCCAGCGGGCGAGGTGTAATATACAAAGCCATCGGCAACTGCTTCATAGAGTGCAGTCTTGATCTTTCTTGGCGTGTCGAAGTCCGGCTCACCTGCCCCCAACCCTATGACATCTATGCCCTTGGCTTTCAGTGCCTTGGCCTTTGCCGTTATTTCAAGGGTCGCAGATGGTTTGATCTCCATCAACCGGTCCGAAATCATAAAATCACATTCTTTTTATATCCATAACCCATATTTAAAGAGTTGTGAAAGCATGAAATGTGTAGGCATAGTAGATACCACATTCGCAAGATATGACATGGCAAAAGACGCCATCGACGAAATAAAAAAGACGACAACTGGTATAAAAATAATAAGGCGTACCGTTCCGGGGATTAAAGACCTGGCTGTCGAGTGCAAGATATTGCTGGAGGAGGAGAAATGTGATGTCTGCATGGCCTTTGGAATGCCTGGACCGGAAGAGAAGGATAAGGCAAGCGCGCTGGTAGCATCTCAAGGGCTCATGGTGGCTCAGCTTTTGACCAACAAGCATATCTTAGAGGTGTTCGTTCACGAAGATGAATCCCAAAATAAAAGAGAGCTAGCAAAGCTTTGTGAGAACAGGTCAAGGGAGCATGCCCAAAATTTGATCAAGATGCTCTTCCATCCGGAAAAGCTTACAAAAAAAGCAGGGACTGGGCAGAGGGAGGGATTCAAAGATAAAGGGCCACTAAAAATATGAGTATCCTTTAGTCATACCTTCTGGGGTCTTGCTTTTACACTGTTTGAACTCATCTTGTTGGGGCTTAGTTGATTTGCAAAAGGTCTTAGAGAACAGTAGGAATATAAATAAGGAAAAAGTTCAATATTTTCAAAAAAAGGGTCAAGGAGCATCGAATAAACAAAGGATATCTCATATGAAAAGGTGAGGAGTACATGAAAAATGTAGAAAGGACAGATCCCATTCCCGAGCCAAGAAATCTAGATTCTAGTATGAATGGTATGATCCTCTGTGGCGGAAAAGGGAAGAGACTAAGGCCCTTGACCAAAGGGTTTCCGAAGTCGCTTCTGGAATTCAAAGAGGACTACTGCGCCTTATTCAAACAGCTCTTGGAGTTCAAATACCTGGGCATCAAAGATGTGATCCTGATTATAGGTCATTATGGGAGGGAGATAAGGAGAGTATGCGGCAGGGAGTTTAGAGGAGTAAAAATAGATTATTTAGATTCAAAGACGGGCACATTAGACGCAATAAGAGAAGGCTTGGCCATAATAGAGGGGGCAGATGTAATGATAAGGAACGGCGATATAGTTACTGACGCAAATCTAAAAAGGATGGTTGAGACCAGTAAAGAGCCCATAACCCTCTTTGTCACGCCTCTGGAATCCCCCTTCGGTATAATCGAGCTTGGCGACACCAAGATCCTCTCTTTTAGAGAGAAGCCCGTATTGGAGCATTACATAAATGGGGGTGTCTATTTGGTAAAGAATGACTCCTTTGATCTATTTGAGGGCTATCCATCTGGCGATGTAGAGAGGATTGTATATCCGGTGCTTGCAAGGGAGGGAAAGCTGGGTTATTATAAAGAAAATCAAATATTCTGGAAGAGCTTAGATACAGCAAAGGACCTGGAGGCCATAAAGGAGGAATACTTCAACAGGGTGGACAAGCCGTGGGGATATGAGAAGACCCTCATAAGTACGGACAAGTATCTGGAAAAGTTGCTCTACATAAAAGGAGGATATCAGACCTCATACCACTATCACACGAAAAAAGACGAGACCTTGCGCATAGAGAAAGGAAGGGGTGCGGTATACTTTAAAGACGGCCGCCGGGAGAATTACTCCAAAGGGGATTCAATTCGCCTAAAACCATTGATCTCCCATACAATAGTTGCTGTTGAGAATACCCTTGTAAGCGAGATCTCTACTCCACATCCGGAAGATACGGTCAGGGTGAAGGATTATTACCAGCGGTAAAATTAATGCTTTTTACCTGTTCCTATTTTCTTTGCAATATACTAGAGCCCGATATCAGGAAAGACATTATAATTTCAAAAAGCTATGCTTGAATTAATAATGAGATTTCAGAATTAAAAAAGACCCCTATTTTAAAAATTTTTTCAAGGTAAAAAGATCTTAATAAAAAAAGGAGCATTTTTCTAAAAGATATGTCAAGCGGTGTTTAAGGTGTCAAGGACATTCCAGTGCCAGGAGTGCGGTAAAAAGGTAGAGGTAAACTCAGTGGCGTGTTGTGCCCCCGATATGCTCCGCAAAGATAAGATTATCTACTGTTGCGGAAGCCCAATGATGGAGATCATAGAGGATTAGACACTTATGCTTCCAACATAGAATATTTTTGGACCGAGATTAAATCAAGGGTTCCGTAAGGCTATGATCCTATATCCAAACTTCATATTCTCTCCTAAATCTTGCTTTATCAGACTATTAACTTTGACTTAGAGCAGGGCTTGTACAAACTATTGGATCAAATATCTTTTCTTTTTTTCCTAGATTTTCTAGGTTAATACCTTGACAATCCGAAGATTACTATGGCTAGTGATTTTATGCCAAGAAAGATGTAACCTTTTTTGCTAAAGGTTGAGAAGCTCTTTTCTTAAAACTCCCTCAATTTCTTAAAAAATATACTTTAGGACATTTACAAAAGTTTTTTAACGACCAAAGATTACCATAAGGTGTAAGTTATGGCGTTAACTTTAGTCCCGGAGTCATTATTTTCCTAATTACAAAAGAAGAGTCAATCTAAATGGATTCTGCTAGATAAAAAATATGCAGAGATACTGTGTCTAAAAACAAAGTAGCAAGGTCGGTATTGTGAGTGGTAGAATAGAAAAATTAAGAGCAGAGATTGACACAATCGATGGAAAGCTTGTCGAACTTCTCTGCGAAAGATTTAAGATTGTAAACCGGATTGCTGAGGCTAAAAAGGAACTCCAAGTAGAGATCGAAGATGACGCAAGGGAGAGGGATGTCAAAGAGCACTGCAAAGAGGTGGCAGGAGACAGGTTAGACGAGGGCTTTATAGAAGAATTAACACGTGTGATCCTCTCATACAGCAAAAAAATCCAACAGATGAGACGAGAGAGATGAAGATAGCGATATTGGGCCCGAGAGGGACATTCAGTGAAGAAGCGGCCCTGAGGTTTAAAGACAGAGAATTGGTCTTATGTCCTGATATAGACGATGTTTTTGCAAATGTGATTGACGGCACTGTTGATTGGGGCATCGTTCCTGTGGAGAACTCTTTAGAGGGTTCATTGGGCATGACATTGCAGTTGCTTCAAAGAAAGGATGTGAAGATTGCAGGGGAAATAGTGGTTGATATATACCATAACCTTATGGCATTGCCAGGCACAAAGCTTGAGGGGGTAAAAGAAGTCATATCCCATCCTCATGCACTGGCGCAATGTAAGGCTTACCTCAAGGGTCTGGGGATAAAGTCGCGCAATTTCCCTAGCACAGCGGAGGCGGCAAAGGAGATTTCAAAAAAAGGCCTTAAAGGGGTCGCAGCGGTTGGTCCGAAGATATCCGCCGAGCTTTATGGCCTGGAGATACTGGATGAGGGGATTCAGGATGAGGAGGTGAATCAGACAAGATTTTTGAACATCGCAAGGCATGACCACAAGGCAACGGGTCACGACAAGACCTCCTTAATTCTAGAGTTGACCAAGGACAGACCAGGAGCACTGTTTGAGATCCTGAAACCATTTGCCGAGGAGAACATAAACCTTACAAAGATCGAGTCTAGGCCTTCAAGAAAAGCCTTAGGGGACTATATATTCTACATTGATTTCGAAGGTCACAGGGAAGATCCAGCCATAAAAATGGTGCTTGATAAATTAGGGGAGAACACTGCCAATATGAAGGTACTGGGCAGTTATCCTATGGAGTCATGATGACAGGACGAAGGCTTAAGATCCTTAAAAACGTGCTGTTGATTTGGGGGGCGGGTATATTCTCAGGGTTGATCTTTTCTTGGGTTATAGCTTCTCCAACTTCTTCAGACAAAGTGGTCTCAACTTTGGACACTGTCTCTGAAGTTTTGCCCTTGAAGTCTCAGGTGTTACAGATTTTTTTCAAAAATTCCTTGGCATCTTTAGTTACAATCTTCTTGGGAGTCTTTCTATGTTATCTTGAGCTTCGAGTATATGTGGGGGTTGCGCCCAAGACATATGCCTTCCTTGAGTCCCTTACAGAACCACTTTACAGGGTGCTTGGAGCCTTTTTCCCTAGATTCAGCAAACTCCAGCCGTGTTTTAGGTCTTGTTTTCTTTATCGTTATTTTGTCCCCTGCTTTGCGTTAGCTTTAAATGGCTTGGCATTCGGGTTTTTACTTGGACACTATTATATCCTAGAGGGAA
>JBHICB010000088.1:0-5569 GCA_046759365.1 Hydrothermarchaeales archaeon (SeqCode) | reverse complement strand
TCCTCTATCTTCTGTTACTTCTGCATCGCCTTTCTTGTTTCCTCTGAAATATTCATTTCTCATACCAAATATTTCAATTTTTATTTAAATGATTCAAATATGTCACAAATTTTATCTATATGAATCATATATATAATTTTGGGTATCAAGATGCATGCATGCATAGTTTTAGAAGACGGCACGATAGTAGAAGGAGAAGGCTTCGGCGCTGAAAAAGAAGTTTTAGGAGAGGTGGTATTCAACACCAGCATGGCCGGATATCAGGAAGCTTTGACCGATCCAAGCTACAAAGGCCAGATATTGATACTTACGTATCCTTTGGTTGGAAACTATGGTATAAATTCAAAAGACTACGAATCTGACAGGATAAAGGTGGAGGGCTTTGCGGTAAGAGAATTCTGCCAATTTCCAAGCCACAGAAAAGGAGAGAAGACCATAGACCAGTTTCTAAAAGAAAACGACAAACCAGGCATAGCCGGAATAGACACAAGAGCGCTGACAATAAAGATAAGAGAACACGGCACCATGAAAGGCGCCTTGAAAACGTCAAAAGAAGAGATCGACCCAGAAGAGCTGCTTTTAAAGGCAAAGGAGCAGCCCGACATCTCAGAACTGGATCTTGTAAAACTTGTCACTTCACCCAAGATTAAAAGATATGAAAAGAAGAGTAAAACCGAGATAGTACTAATAGACTGCGGAATGAAGCTTAGCATCTTAAGAAATCTGCTTTCAAGGGATGCCAATGTAACAGTGGTGCCGGCTACTGTGAGTTCAAAAGAGATTTTGGACCTTGAACCTGATGGTATCATGGTCACAAACGGCCCGGGCGATCCCTTGATGGCAGGCTATGTGGTTAATACGCTAAAAGACCTCCTTGAAGAGCTGCCGATATCCGGCATCTGCTTCGGAAACCAGCTTCTAGCATTGGCAGCCGGAGGAAAAACCTACAAGCTAAAATTCGGGCATCGCGGCTCAAACCAGCCAGTAAAAGACCTGGCCACAGGAAGAGTCTATATCACATCACAAAACCACGGCTTTGCAGTGGATAAACAAAGCTTGGAAGGCACAGGCTTTGAAGTATCGCACATAAACCCCAACGATAACTCAGTGGAGGGGATGAAACATAAGGAACTGCCCATCTTCACAGTGCAGTACCACCCAGAAGCACATCCCGGACCTTGGGACAGCGACTACCTATTCGACCAATTTCTGAAAATGGTGGGGGAAGTATAATGCCAAAACGCGAGGATTTGAAAAAGATCATGGTAATAGGGGCAGGGCCCATCATAATAGGACAGGCGGCAGAGTTCGACTACTCTGGCAGCCAAGCATGCAAATCGCTCAGAGAAGAGGGATATGAGGTAGTTCTGGTAAATTCAAACCCTGCTACAATTCAGACAGATGAAGAGATAGCAGACATAATCTATATTGAGCCGCTGGTCCCGGAGATGCTGGCAAAGATTATAGAAAAAGAGAGACCGGAGGGTCTTTTACCGTCCATGGGCGGACAGACCGGTTTAAACCTAGTTGCCCAGCTGGCAGACTTAGGGGTACTAAAGGAGTTTGATGTAGAGGTTTTAGGGACACCGGTAGAAGCCATAAAGACAGGCGAAGACCGTGATCTTTTCGCAAAACTTATGGATGATATAGGCGAGCCCATCCCGGAAGGCCTAGCAGTCGAAACCATAGAAGATGCAATAAAAGCCGCCAACAAAATAGGATACCCAGTGATTGTAAGACCTGCCTTTACCTTGGGAGGAACAGGAGGCGGGGTTGGAAATGATGAGAAAGAATTGGAGGCAGTTGTCAAAAGAGGATTAAGCGCTAGTATGATCCACCAAGTGCTTATAGAAAAGTCCTTGCTGGGATGGTACGAATTTGAATACGAAGTCATGCGTGACGGTGCGGACAACTGCATTACAATATGCAACATGGAAAATCTTGACCCTATGGGTATCCATACAGGCGAGAGCATAGTCGTCGCCCCGGCCCAGACCCTAAGCGATGTGGACCACCAGAAACTCAGATCGGCTGCATTAAAGATCATCCGGGCCCTGGGTGTGGAAGGCGGATGCAATATCCAATTTGCAGTAAACCCAGAGAAATGGGAATATCATGTCATCGAGGTCAATCCAAGGGTTTCAAGGTCCTCAGCCCTTGCATCCAAGGCCACTGGTTACCCAATTGCTAAGATATCGGCAAAGATTGCAGCAGGCCTGACCCTAGATGAGATACCAAATGATGTCACAAAAGAGACGCCTGCAAGCTTTGAGCCGGCCTTGGATTATATTGTGACGAAGATCCCGAGATGGCCCTTTGACAAATTCCGTGATGCCGAGAAAAATATTGGCACGCAGATGAAATCCACCGGCGAGGTAATGGCCATAGGCAGGACTTTCGAGGAGTCTTTACAGAAGGCTATCCGGTCATTAGACATAAGAAGATCCGGATTAGGCGCGGATGGAAGAAAGATCAAAACCGACATGAAGCTAATAAAAGAGAACCTGAAGACGCCAACAGACAAGAGGATATTTTACCTATACGATGCCATCAAGAATGGTTTGAGTGTAGAGGAGATAAACGAAATTAGCGGTATTTGCCCCTGGTTTCTTTACAAAATCCTGAACATTATACAGTTCGAAGAGACATTAAAGGATTACACGATAGATGACATAGATGCCAAGACATTGAGAAAGGCAAAAAGGCTGGGTTTTTCAGACCCACAGCTTGCTTATCTTCTAAAGTGCGATGAGGAACAGGTAAGGTCTAAAAAAGGCAATACAGGAGAACCCACCTACAAAATGGTGGACACATGCGCTGCAGAATTTGAAGCAAAAACCCCGTATTTTTACTCATCCTATGAAGAAGTAGATGAAGTAGGGGTTTCTGACAAAAAGAAGGTTATAATCTTGGGTGGCGGCCCTATAAGAGTAGCTCAAGGCATAGAGTTTGACTACTGCTGTGTACACGGAGTCATCTCCTTAAAAGAAGAGGGAATTGAAGCTGTAATAATCAACAACAACCCGGAGACAGTCTCAACAGACTACGATACCTCCGACAAGCTCTATTTTGAGCCCCTCACCTTTGAAGATGTCCTGAACATAATAGAAAAGGAGAACCCAGATGGAGTTAT
This sequence comes from Hydrothermarchaeales archaeon (SeqCode), assembly GCA_046759365.1. Taxonomy (GTDB): domain Archaea; phylum Hydrothermarchaeota; class Hydrothermarchaeia; order Hydrothermarchaeales; family SZUA-236; genus JAZFTJ01. The sequence continues at coordinate 2,436 of JBHICB010000088.1, read as the reverse complement.
AGTCCAATTTGGTGGCCAGACATCGTTAAATCTGGCAGTCCCGCTGTCAAAGGCAAGAGTAAAAATCATTGGGACGACCCCAGATAACATTGACAGGGCAGAGGATAGGGAGAGATTTACCCATGTTTTAACCAAATTAGGAATCCCACAGGCGGATTATGGCACAAGCTTTTCCCTGAAAGAGGCAAAGAAAATAGCAAAAAGAATTGGGTTCCCTGTGTTGGTAAGGCCATCGTACGTCCTTGGCGGCAGGGCCATGGAGATAGTCTATGACGAGGCAGAATTGGAACAATATATGGCCGAGGCCATAGATGTCTCAGAGGAACATCCAGTTTTGGTTGATAAATTCCTAAATGACGCCATTGAGATCGACGTCGATGCAGTATCTGATGGCAAAGACGTTTTTATAGGAGGCATAATGGAGCACATAGAACATGCGGGAATTCATTCCGGCGACTCCGCTTGTGCATTGCCGCCACAAAGCCTCGGCAAGGGAGTCTTACAGAAGATCAAAGATTACACCATCAAACTGGCAAGAGAACTCGAGGTGGTAGGCCTACTGAATATCCAATATGCTGTAAAAGGTGAAGAGGTCTACATCCTAGAAGCAAACCCTAGGGCGAGCAGGACTGTACCCTATGTGAGTAAGGCTATAGGAATCCCGCTTGCCAAGATAGCCACAAAAGTGATGCTCGGAAAGACCCTAAAAAAGTTGGGATTTGTAGGTGAGAGTAAGATAAAACACGTGGCTGTAAAGGAGGCAGTCTTTCCATTTGTCAAACTCCCTGGAGTAGACCCGGTTTTGGGTCCGGAGATGAAATCTACAGGTGAGGTCATGGGCATTGACTTTGATTTCGGCAAGGCATATTATAAGGCGCAACTGGCAGCCGGCAATACACTTCCCCTCGGCGGCAGGATATTTATAAGCATGCGGAAACGCGATGGAGAGAAAATAATTCCAATTGCGGAAACCTTGGTTAACCTCGGATTCGAAATCTTGGCCACTGAAGGCACTCAGGAGGTGTTGAAAGATGCTGGAATCAAAGCACGTTTGATCAAAAAGATAAGTGAAGGATCGCCAAATATAATAGATGTGATGCGCGGAAAGGGTGTGGATCTTATCATAAACACGCCCACAGGCGGCAAGGTTCCATATACTGACGGCTTCTATATCAGAAGAAATGCAGTGGATCTAAACGTTCCTTATATAACCACAATTGCCGGGGCTGAAGCGGCCGCAAAGGCAATAGAAAGCGTAAATAAGGGCGAGGTCGCCATTCGCTCACTAAGCGAATATCATCGCGAGCACATCCATGAGTTAAGGCTAGAGGATTTCGGATTAAAGATCGGTAGTTGAAAAGGTTCAAGTAGTACGATAAGAAGTTTTACGTGAGGTTTGAAGGATGAAAACAGTTCTTTCATATTCTGGAGGATTGGATACTTCGGTCTGCATTAAGCTCCTACAGGAGGAATACAATAGCGATGTGATCACCGTATCGGTAGATGTAGGTCTGCCTGAAGAAGAGCTGAAAGAATCAGAGGAGAAGGCGAAAGACCTAGGAGTCTTGAGTCATTTTACCATCGATGCAAAAAGCGAGTTTGCTACAGATTACATCTTCAAGGCGATAAAGGCCAATGCTCTTTACGAAGGATATCCCCTTAGCACTGCTCTGGCCCGTCCACTTATAGCTTTAAAAGTGGTTGAGATAGCGAAAAAAGAAAAGGCTGACGCCCTAGCCCACGGCGCAACCGGCAAGGGGAACGACCAATTCAGATTCGAGGCTATATTCAGAAGCAAGGCGCCCGAGATGAAAATAATCGCTCCGATAAGAGAGCTGAATTTAACAAGAAAGAAAAGCATCCAGTATGCCAAAGAAAAGGGTGTGTCCATCCCGGTAGATCTTGAAAAGCCCTACAGCATAGACGAAAACATTTGGGGAAGATCAATAGAAGGCGGGGTATTGGAAGACCCGAATGTTGTACCTCCAGAAGATATCTACGAATGGACGAAGATAAAAGTGGATGAACCCGAGGTTGTAGAAGTCGGATTTAAGGACGGAGTTCCCATCACAATAGATGGCAAAGAAATGGCTCCTTTATCCCTTATTATGGAAATGAACGAAAGAGCTGGCGCCCACGGCATCGGTAGAATAGATATGATGGAAGACAGAATCCTTGGTATAAAGGCCAGGGAGAACTATGAATGCCCAGGCGCAGTGTCTATATTAACTGCTCACAAAGATTTGGAACAACACGTATTGACAAGAAACGAACTGAGATTCAAGAAATTTGTAGACTCAACGTGGGCTGAGCTTGTTTATATGGGTCTCTGGACAGAGCCCTTGAAGGCCGATCTTGACAGCTTCATCAATAGAACCCAGAAGAGAGTTGAAGGAAGCGTGAAGCTTAAGCTGGACAAGGGATCTTGCAGAGTTA
>JBHICB010000087.1:0-5607 GCA_046759365.1 Hydrothermarchaeales archaeon (SeqCode) | reverse complement strand
TAGTCACAAGATTCTTTCTCAAACCGACCCAGAATCCATGACCTACCCAGACAACAAGGGAAAGATATGTGCTGATGGAGGATGTCACGGCATGGAGCTCAACGTGGGTAAAGGATCACTTCACGGCAAGGACAGGGATACCTCAATAGGTAATCTTATAGACCTGTTCTACACCATTATCATCCCGGTTGTTGTTGGCTTCTTTGCCTTGTATGTGGTGCTTGACTTTACCCTGATGGTCGGGAAGAAAGGAGGTGAATAAGATGGCTGAGGAAGAGATACAGAGATTTACAACCTGGCAGATAATACAGCACGTATTGTGGGCCATTGCCTTTACGACATTGCTTATCACCGGCCTTGCTCTGAAGTTTCCAGATAACTTCCTTTCCCAGGCGGTAATAGGGGCACTGGGGATGAGTCTAAGGGCAACTCTACACAGGCTGGCAGCAGTCCTGTTCATAGGGATAGGGATTGTTCATATAGTGTATTATACGGTTATTGACAGGGGCCCAAAGCCAATCATCCCCAACAGAAAAGACCTATCAGATATCGTTCAGGATGTAAAGTACCACCTTAGGATGACCAAGGAAGAACCGAAATATGGTAGATATACCTGGATAGAGAAGTTCGACTACTGGGCCGGTGCTATAGGTTCCTTTATCATCGGTATAACAGGCATTGCCATGTGGATAAGCTATGCCGAACCAGCAGGCTTTGGGCCTACGCTGCTCAGTGGTCTCTCACTACAGGTATACAACTGGTTCAGGCAGATACACGGATGGGAGGCCATATTGGCAGGCGCTGTTATTGTGTTGCTTCACATGTACATGGCGGTCTGGAGACCCGGAACATTCCCCATTGCAAAGCAGATATGGACCGGCAAGATGCCGAGGCATCACTATGAGGACGAGCATCCCCTAGAGCTTGAAGAGATTGAAGCCACGGGGGAGGCTGCTTCAGGAAGCGAATAGGCTTCCTTTTTTTTATTTTTTTACCAGTTTTTTTACCATATTCCTGTAGCTTATGACACTATCTATTATGGTGAGAGATAGTAGGAAAGAAGGAATATGGGATGGCTAATGGTGAAGAAGGAGGGACGGAAGAAAAATCCTCATTCTTAGGGTCTGGGCGGGGGAAGATATTAGCGATCGTCATAGTGCTGCTAGTGGTCGGTGGACTTGCAGGGTGGAGATTTATGATCTGGATGGAGGAGGACGAGAGATGCGGAGATCTTTGCCACAACCACCAGGAATATTATGATATGTATCAGGGGACCTCACACCAGCAGGCTGGAGTCATGTGTAAGGATTGTCATGTAAAGCCTGGAACAACTGGATGGATAGGCTCACAGATTGGGAATACAAATAATCTTTTGAAGTTTTACATTAGAGGCGGTGAATTCAAAGAGGACTTCGACGTGATAATGGAGGGAATCCCTACCGAGGAATGGCTTAAGAAGGCGGCTCCTATGGAGAGCTGCCAGAGAGGTGGGTGCCATGACAATAACAAATTCATTTCCGCTGGCACGACTAGGAGTTTTGAATTCGATCCTTCCGTGTTCACGGCTACGGGTGAGAAGTCACTTCGGTCACCTGAAGATGAGCCAGAGACGCCCTTGATAAGCGAGGCTACAAATGAGAAGAATACCCAAGGGATACTATCATTCCATCAGCTCCATATCCAGGCTCCAAGCCCGGATGAGGTGTGGGTTACCTTTGGATTCGGGGAAGCGAGCCATGATACCTTCGTAATGCCGCACTACCAGGACTGTCATGGAAATGTCATGCAGACAGAAGACAAGCGAATCTTTTATACCTCTGACGATTATGTCGGTCAAGAGGAGTGGACCCTTACATATGAGAGCAGACTGGCTGCCCCAGGAAGGGGTGCATGGACCGGTGGTACACTGCAGAAAATACCTGTTGATGTCTGTTTGAATTGCCATGACGGCGAGAACGCACCTGGAATCTACGCAAACGTAGGCGGAGACTTCCCGACGGATCTACCAAGTTAAAAATCCCACGAATTGGAGAGCCATCCTCCAATTCTCCTCCCTTTTTTATTTTTTTAAATCCCAATATTAAATTAAGCGTTAGCTTTTTCTATATTCTACTTCATACTAGTAAGGTGATTCTTATGAAAGTAGCAGTTTTGGGCGCTACTGGCATGGTAGGCCAAAGGTTCATAGAGATGCTGGAAGGGCATCCATTCTTTGAATTAACTGACCTAGCAGCTTCATCAAGGTCGGCAGGCAAGACCTATAAGGAGGCTGCAAAATGGTATCTTGATGGCGATATGCCAGAAGGGCTGAGGGATAGGGTTGTAAAAGAGATCAACCCCAGAGAGATCGATGCTGATATAGTGTTCTCCGCCCTTCCATCTAGCGTTGCCAAGGATGCGGAACCCGCGTTTGCTAAAGAGGGTTTTGTTGTTGCGTCTAACGCGTCTTCTTATAGGACTGCTCCAGATGTGCCTGTGCTTATCCCGGAGGTCAATCCTGAGCACCTTGACATGGTAGAATTGCAGAGGGAGAAGCGTGGCTGGGATGGATGTATAATCACGAATCCAAACTGTACTACTGTGATGTTCACCCTCTCGTTAAAGCCTATCTTTGACAGGTTTGGTCTTAAGAAGGTGTTTTTGGCGAGCATGCAGGCTTTATCCGGTGCAGGTTATGGTGGAGTTCCTTCCATGGCGATACAGGACAATGTAATACCCTACATCAGCGGGGAAGAGGAAAAAGTCGAGACCGAGATATTGAAGATCTATGGGAAGTTCAATGGGTCTGAGATTATCTTGCCGGACTTCAAGGTCTCTACATCCTGCAACAGGGTTCCGGTCGTCGACGGTCATACGGAGTCGGTCTTCGTAGAAACAGAAAAAGACTGTACAGTTGAAGATGTGAAATCAGTGATGTCTAATTTTAAGGCCCTGCCTCAGGAGTTGAAACTACCCTCAGCACCAAAAAATCCCATAATTGTTAGGGATGAGGAGGATAGACCTCAGCCGCGTCTTGACAGAATGAGTGATAGAGGGATGGCTGTTACCGTTGGCAGGGTACGCAAAGATCCCATCCTAGATTTCAAGTACACCGTTTTGGGGCACAATACAATAAGAGGGGCTGCCGGTGCCTCGGTATTGAATGCTGAAATTTTGGTAAAGGCCAGAAAGGACCTGATCTAGTTTATACAAGATAGAGTTAACATAAAAAGTTATAACTCTCCTCGCCTATAGCATCTTTTGAAAACCATGAATACATTAGGCATAGACCATGGGACCCAAAGTATAAGATTCTGTGCTCTGGGAAGTGGTGACCAAGAGATCAAATTTGAGATCGGCAGGGAAGAAGCGGCTAAGAGATCGATATTAGAAGAGATCAAAAAAAGGGTTTCCTTTTCCATTGATATGGTGGGCGTGACCTACTCCATGGGAGACGCAATAAATGGAGTAGTAGATCTCCATAGGGTAATGGACAGAGGGTTAATTAAAGAGAGCACTGGCAACTATATTGGGGGTGGGACAAAGGTTTTTGACGAGATTTACAAATCGGATTTGAACGCTGTGCTGATCCCCGGTCTGCATAGAGGGATCGAGTGTTTGGACCCAAGATTTAAGGCGTTATACTCTCACTGCGCAGCATCAGAGAAAGTGAGTCTAAGTTATCACATCTTTTTAGAAGTCAATAAAACATCGAAAGTGGATAATTTGATCATCTCCGATATAAGCTCCAATACAGTAACAATTGGGATAAAGGATGGAAAATTTTTCGGTGCCATGGACGCTTGCTTGGGGGCTGTTGGACTTTTGCATGGTCCCTTGGATCTAGGGGCTATCAGAAGGGTTGACGATGGTAAGATCTCTGCAAATGAAGCCTTCTATACCTCCGGAGCAATAAAAATTTTAAAAGACGATCTGAACAAGATCTTCAACTCAAATAATGAAAAGGCAAAGCTTGCTTTGGATTCCTTAATATTAAGCGTGACCATGGAAATATGCAGCTTTTTAGGGGCATTTAAACCTGAGACAATCGTCATAACTGGTTCAGCTGGAGTCAATGACAAGGTCTATAATGCCTTGAAAGAGGCAGTTGAAAGATTTGGAAGCGTTCAAAAGATCAATGGCTTTTCTGCAGCAAAAGGCGGTGCCCAGATAGCCATGTCAGTTTTAAAGGGTCAGAAGGATGTTTTGGGGATACCCATTAAGTTTTAGGCAAATAAAGGTCATATCAGCATTTTTATTATTAGTTCGCCTTTAGATAGCAAAGTTTTAACTTACCTCTTGCCGATTGTGTATCGATCCTTATGTCTTTCGAACTCGGACTCGTTGTCTTGGCAATCTTTACCGGCCTTATGCTGATATTTTTCGGCTACGTGATAGGAATTGAGAAGAAGATGTCCATATTCGAGAGTTATAACCAGTTGAAGATAAAGGATAAAGATAAGCTTGCAGTCTTTGCAGGCAGATATATGATCCTTATCGGATTTTATACCTTTATAACCCCTTTTCTTGTCAAAATGTTTGGGAAGATGATGGCCTTTCTTTATCCAGTCGTAGTAATTGCTATTTTGGCGGTAATGATTTCTGGTGTAAAAAAAATATGAGACCTAGCGTTAAGGTAAAATGAGTTTGGGATGGAAATTAATGGAAGCTTTTATTGCAACATTTGTCTTGATTTTCTTTTCTGAGATAGTCGACAAAACACAATTGGTTATCTTGGGGATCGCTATGGAATATAAATCACCCTTAAAGGTCTTTATGGGTGCCCTATCGGCCCATGCTATGATGGATGGAATTGCCATAATCTTAGGAGCATACATCGGCTTTTCCGTGCCTCAGAATTTGGTAAAACTTTCCATAGGCATTCTTTTCATTATCCTGGGTCTGTGGAGCCTTGCCAAAATGCATTTTAAAAAAGGCAAGAATAAGGAGGATAAGGTCAGATCTAAAGATCCATTGATGGCATCTTTTTTGACTGTTCTGATAAGCGAATTTGGAGATAAAACGCAGATAACATCCGGCCTTCTTGCTGCCAAATATCAAATCCCAATTATTGTTTTTGTGGCAACGGTTGCGGGGTTAGCGTTGGCTGTAGGGCTTAACGTGTTAATCGGGAGTAAAATTTCTGAGAGGCTGTCCAGAAGGACCATAAAAATGGGGACTGCCATTTTGTTCATTTTATTCGGCGCTTTTACTTTGATGTTTTGATCATACACTAAATTCATTCCTTTCAGGCATGCCATAAACGATGAAAATCCAAATGGTGCTTCGATTTTAATATCCAGCATGCCCATACAGTTTTAGCAAAACCGGATATTTTCTCCACTCATTATTTGTATTTAAATATCCGGGGCAGTCCAATAGTTCACGGCTCCCCCGGAAGGGAGCATAGCCCATGAACTGCCCCATCTTTTTTTATATACCATTGGCTTTAAATTTTTTGTCAATCCAACCCGATTGATTTTCTAATCCACGTCAAAGCAGGCAACAATCTATAAATTCTTATATCTAATGGGAAGATTCATATTAATAGCATTGAGCTCTATCTTCTTGCGGGGGTCGCCAAGCCCGGTATGGCGCTGGCCTGCTAAGCCAGTTATCCTTTGGATA
>JBHICB010000086.1:0-5639 GCA_046759365.1 Hydrothermarchaeales archaeon (SeqCode) | reverse complement strand
GTAGGTATTCTCCTCGGTCCGGAAGCCTTAGGTGGTCTGCTTGCGGGTGCAGTAGTGACAGGATTTTTATTTGCAGTGATGATGGCCAATGCTGGGGGTGCATGGGACAACGCAAAGAAATATATAGAGGCAGGTAACTTAGGAGGTAAAGGGTCTGAGACCCATAAAGCAGCGGTAGTTGGGGATACAGTTGGAGATCCTTTCAAAGATACTGCTGGTCCTTCCTTGAACATACTGATAAAATTGATGTCAATAGTTGCCTTAGTATTTGCCCCATTGTTTATTTAAGGAGGTTAAAAGTGTACCATTCCATTGTAATTGAAGACATAGTGAGAGTCCCGCCTGATAGATTCGGAGAGCCCCTTGAGGACGTGTTATTGGATATCTTAAAAGTAGGTTACGACTTTAAAGACGGGATCGAGGGCGGTTACGAAGGACTTATCGACAAAGACTTAGGAGCGATACTTGTCGTAACCGGACTCAAGGAAGTAAAAGAGGGTAGAGTGATCTCCGGGGATGGAGCGGCTTACCATACCATTACCTTTGAAGCCATAACATTCCGACCGGAGCTTCATGAGATCATAGATGGCGAGGTAGTAGATATCGTAGAATTCGGCGCATTTCTGCGGTTTGGCCCTATGGACGGTCTTGTTCACGTCTCTCAGATCACTGATGATTACATAATATACGACGAGAAGAGAGGCGCCCTTTTGGGCAAGGAGAGCAAAAAAGCTTTGGAAGTTGGAGACAAGATAAGGGCACGTATAGTTGCTGTAAGCATGAACCCTGAGAGGTCTAAGGAGGGCAAGATCAATTTGACCATGAGGCAGCCGAGCCTGGGGAAATTCGAGTGGATTGAGGAAGAGAGAAAGAAGGACAAAGGAGAGGATAAAGCCAAAGAGGCAAAGAAGGAAGAGAAGAAAAGCAGCAAGTCTAAAAAGGGATCAAAGAAAGTTAAAAAGAGCGGGGGAAAGAAATGAAAGAGAAGGCCTGTAAGGAATGCGGCAAAATCACTGATTTGGATGTATGTCTTCTCTGCAAAGGCCATACAACGACCGATTGGATAGGTTATGTAGCCATCTTGGATCCCGAAATATCACGGATTGCCAAGAAGATGGGGATAAAAGCCAAGGGAAAATACGCTTTGAAGGTTAGATAATTGAAGGACCTCAGATTGCCGGAGGAGCTTAGACCACTATTTAGAAAACCCTTCGGAAAGCTTTTAAAAGGCAAGGGTTTAAAGCCTGCCGAAGAACTTAAGGGTTTGATAAAGGGCGGGAGGGTCATAGTTATAGGAGACGAAACTTATAAAAACGTCCGTAAGGTGGGCATCGAGCCTGATCTTGTGATAGTTGATCTTAAAGTTAAAAGGAAGAAGGTTGGAGGGGATATCGAGGGAGGTATAAGGGTGAAAAATCCCAAGGGCATGATAACAGCCGGGCTATGGGATGTGATAAGAGAATCCATTGACGACGGTAAAATGATAGTTGTAGAAGGCGAGGAAGACCTGGCTGTTATCCCATGCATACTAGAGGCAGATTGGGATGACAATGTAGTGTATGGTCAACCCGATGAAGGCATAGTCTTTATTAATATAACTGAAGAGGTTAAGGAGAAGGCAAGCATGTATCTCAAATTCATGGAGGTAATGCAATAATGAAGATAGAGGTTTTAGAGGAGAAAGAGAACCCGTTATTGGATCGAAAAGAGATAGTTGCAAGGATAGTTCATGATGATTCAACACCAAGCAGAGATGTTGTGAGGAGCAAGGCAATAGCCAAGCTGAAGGCTAAAAAGGATACTTTTATTCTGGACTCAATGAAAACCAAGTTTGGTGCCAAAGAGTCCATCGCACGTATGAGGATATACGGCTCGAAAAAAAGAGTACTTGAGATCGAGTCCGAACACGTCCTGAAAAAAAACCTTCTGATTTCACAAGAAGATAAGAAAAAAGAAGAGAAAAAGGAAAAGCCCGCAAAAGAAGAGAAGGGTAAAGGAGAGGAGGAGAAACCTAAAGTTGAAAAGAAGAAGCCGCAGAAAGAGGGGGCAAAAGAAGAGCCTGTGAAAGAAGAGAAGGCTGAAGGGGCAGAAAAGGAGAAATCCGATATAAAGGGAAAGAAGCCGAAGAAAGGAGAAACAAAAAAAGGGGAAGAATCGAAAGAGAAGGAGGAAACTTCTGCCAAAAAAGATAAGACCAAAGAGGAGTAAACATGAAGAAGAGAGAGATTTACGACGTCAGCGGGGACAAGGTAAAGAGGAAAAATCAGCTATGCCCGAGGTGTGGTGATGGGGTTTATATGGCGAATCATTCAGATAGACATTCCTGTGGGAGCTGCGGCTATACCATCTGGAAAGAGATGTAGTTTTGAGGTATCCCCTTGATATGTTTGGGGTTGGAGGGAACTGCCGAGAAGTTGGGCGTTGGAATAGTTACTTCTGATGGCGAGGTTTTGGCAAATTTTACTAGGCAACACATTCCAAAAGAAGGTATACACCCCAGGGAGGCGGCACAGCACCATGCAGACAATATCAAAGAGGTCTTGGAAAAGGCATTGGAAGAGGCAAATTTAAGCCTAGCAGATATTGATGTGGTAGCCTTTTCCAAAGGTCCGGGGTTGGGCCCATGCTTGAGAGTGGTAGCAGTAGCTGCAAGGACAATATCCTTAAAAGAGCATATCCCTATCGTAGGCGTCAACCACTGTATAGGCCACATAGAAGTTGGCAGATTATCGACAAAGATGGAAGACCCTGTAACTTTATATGTTTCAGGCGGCAATTCTCAGGTGATCGCATTTGAAGGGGGGAGATATAGGGTATTCGGAGAGACTTTGGACATAGCCATAGGCAACTGTATAGACCAATTTGCAAGGAGCATTGGTTTGGGCCATCCCGGGGGGCCCAAGGTGGAGGAATTGGCTAAAAAGGGAAGCTATATTCCTCTGCCTTATGTCGTTAAAGGAATGGATCTGTCATATTCGGGTATGTTGACTGCCAGCATGGAGGCATCCAAGAATAATAAGCACGAGGATGTATGTTTCAGTTTGCAGGAGACGGCGTTTGCAATGCTCGTCGAGGTTACAGAGAGGGCATTGGCACATCTGGAAAAAGAGAGCGTCATGCTTGTAGGCGGGGTAGGTGCGAATGCTAGACTCCAGGAGATGCTCCGCATTATGTCAGAAGAGCACGGGGCTGAATTTTCTGTTCCAAAAAAAGATCTCTTGGGGGATAATGGGGCTATGATAGCATGGCTTGGAAATTTGATGTATGAATCAGGGATTAGGGACGATATCAAAGATACAATAGTAAATCAGAAGTTCAGGACTGACGAGGTTAAGGTAAAATGGAGATGATCAGCAAAGGAGCGGAGGCCAATCTTTACCAGGCAGATGGTAGGCTTATAAAGGACAGAATAGTCAAATCCTACAGGACCCAAGAGTTGGATACTTTACTAAGGAAGAACAGGACAAAAAGGGAGGCGAAGCTGATATCTCTTGCAAGAAGGGCAGGAGTACCGACACCATTTATTCTGGACGTCGATACAAAAAATACAAAGATTGAGATGTCTTTTACAGGGGGAGAGCAGGTCAAGAGAGTTTTAGAAACGATCTCAAAGGATGAGAGGAAAAAGATATGCCAAGAGATAGGGCTTCTAATCGGCCGCCTGCATACAAACCACATCATTCACGGTGATCTTACCACATCGAATATGATTTTATCCAATGGAAAAATATATTTCATTGACTTTGGTCTAGGGGAGATAAACGAATCAATAGAGGCGAAGGGAGTAGATCTGCTGCTGTTTAAAAAAGCTTTGCACTCGACGCACTACAAATTCGAAAAGGAGTGTCTTGAAGGTGTAATGGAGGGTTACAAACGCGGATATAAAGGGTTTGAAGAGGTATTGCAGAGATTGAGGGTAATCGAAAGGAGGGGGAGATATTTTGCTGAGCGATAAGCATTCCAAAAAATGTTAGTTATTAGGAACATTTCAAAAACGAAAACTTTTATCTCAGTTTTTACTAAAAACTAGGGAAGATTTTGTAGATTATGCAATATTGGAGCGATGAGAAAATCCTGCTGGAACGCCGAGATCAACTGCTCCTTCAACTCGTCTTTGTCCTTCCAGTATCTTATCGCCAGCCATTTCTTGACCTCCCTCCATGACTGTTCTGTTGGGTCCAATTCAGGGCTGTAGCTTGGGAAATACTCCACATGCAGACAGTCCTTGCGGTCTTCGTAAAATCCCTGCATATGGTGTGAGGTGTGGTAGGGTGCGTGGTCTATGACGATAACCAGCTTCTTGAACCTGCGGACAAGCCGGAATCAAAAAGGTTCCATCTTACAGACATCACAAAAAAATTTCTTGCCAAAAAAAGCACGAAATTGATTCATAAGAGACTATAGTATGCTATCCAATACCCCCGTGATTTTCCACGTTCATCAAGTCTAATTATTTCTTCTGTTTTTTTGTTTCTAAATATTGGATCAGTGATAATTGCTGGATATTCTTAGTATACAAAAGACCTAAATCCTCACTAAAGAACCCACCCCCTCTGAATATTAGGATAGTTCTGATGTTGGAGGATAACGTGACTTCTAATAAATTTTATTCTGCTCAAACGAGGTCTTCTCTTAATTCATCTGGAAGCATATGCGGAATATCTTCAATAATGGGATACCATCTGTTGCATTCTGTGCAGACTAAAACCTCACCTTTAATGGGGCCAAGCTTTTCGCCGCATTTGGGGCATTTATCCTTGTCTTTCATTCTCTCAGCATAATATCTGATATCGCATTTTTTACATTCCAGAAAATCCTCATCTTTTTTGTACTTTATATCTTTTTTATCCATAGGGCACGCCAGTATCTCAAGCAAATCATCGCTTATGGGCATATTATTCCTCCAAATTCTCATTTACTGATCAGTTTTTTATATCTTTCTATGCTCTCCAGGTCATTTAAAGTATTCAAATTAAAGGCAAATTCCTCTTTATCTGTTACTAGGCTAAATTCTTTTCCATCCAAATTCTTGCCATCTACTATATTTACCCCGGAAGGAACAAGACCGTTAGATACCAAACTGGGCTTAAGTTTGTATTTTTCAAATATATTCAAAGGGATTACTACTTTCATAGCAGGACACGACTGTCTGAAATATTCTTCTATAACTGTATCTATATCTTTTGAGGTAATTAAAGGGAGATCAGATGAGACCACCAGTGTTTTACCAAAATTCAATTTTTTAACTGCATAGACCATATCCTCCACATAATCTGCCCCTTTAGTTTCAATTGTCTTAATCGAATATGTCTTTAAAAATTCTTGTGTCTTTTTTGTATGTTTGCTGGTAGAAACCACCACATTGTCGATATGCCTTGACCCAGACAAGGCATCAAGCACGTAACTGATGAGAGGTTTTCCGTCAAGCTCGACTAGGGGTTTTTCATCCAATCCCAATCTTTTTCCTTCCCCTCCTGCCATGACCAAAGCATCAAGCCGTTTCAAATTGCCACCAAGGTAAGCATTATAAAAGCCCTCGTAATCTCATTTATAGCGCCCAAGACATCGCCTGAAATTCCGCCCAACAACCAATTAGAGATCTGAACTAGAACAAAACTTGTAAACAGGGCTATAATAAT
>JBHICB010000085.1:0-5765 GCA_046759365.1 Hydrothermarchaeales archaeon (SeqCode) | reverse complement strand
GCCTTTTCCTCGAACTCTTCGGGTGTGGATGCATAGAAAAACGCCCTCTCCAGTTTTCTCTCCTTTTCCAATACTTTAACTATGACAAGTCGGTCGATCTCTTCTGGGGTTCCGAACGTCTTGGGCATCTGTATCCCGGATGCCCTTAAAAGGTCGTACTGGTTCTTTTCCTCAGTCCTCTCCTCCATCCTGAGTATGTAGCGGTTGCCGAGCATGGGTACCAGAAAGTCGTTCTCGATTTTGTCATAACCTACATAAACTGAGAATGATCTGCTGGGGACAAATATGGTGTTAAGCTCTTTTAGCTTTTCCAGATTTTCTTCTGTTGCCATGTCTTTGAAGTTGTCCAAAACCAAGACCTCGTCGAAGAGGTTTTTGTAGTATTTGGTGTAGACTGTTTCTCTTCCTTTTTGGCATACAACTACTGTTTTTAGTCTCTCTTGTTTGACGCCGTGGCCTATCTCAAGGGCTGAGTGGCTGCCTATAACCCCTATTGAAATGTCCTCTTTTTTATAGCCTTCAAGGACCTTGGCAACCTTGTCCCTTGTTATCATACTGCCTCGTTCTCCTAGGAGAGTATAAATTATTTTTGGTTTTAGGATAACAGAGTCGATCCTTTGCCTCTACCAGCCCAGATCTTTTAAAAACTCATATGTGGCTGTGCCCTCCCCATGTAACATGAATTCCTTGATATCCTCGTCTTTGTCTATGTCCAGGGAAAGGAGATAGGAATCATAAACAAGGAGTTTGACGCCTTCCGCCTGGGCTTCCTTTTTATAATCGGCAAAACTTGTCTTTGTAAATCTCTCTTTTATGATATCCGGGGGCCGTCTGTAGAGAATACCTGTCCCACCATATCTTGCAGGTGATATTACCAAGGGGTGGCTTTCCCCCAACCTTATAATTTCTTCAATGTGGTCTTTTTTTACAAGGGGCATGTCGGCTGGTACAAAGATTGTTGCCTTTGCTCCTTTTTTTACAGCATATCGGTTTGCAAACTTTACTGCCCCGTTTAGACCTTTTCTCCTGTCGCCTTCATCTAAAAAGATGACGTTGTCCGGCAGGTTGCCCCTCAGGTCGTCTGAACTTATTACAATAGTCTTGCATGTACCGTCAAGGGCTTTTAACACATCCTCTAGCATGTGGAGTAAAAGCTCTTTTCTTTGATTTTTAGTCAAAGTGCCGATAAGCCTTGTCTTTGCTTTGGAAAGTTTATTGACAGGTACGATGGCAAATGTCATCGGGGGGTGTTATCTTAAAATAGAGATATAGACTTTTCCATGTTTTAAACCCTGAATTGTCTTTTTTATTCTTACGCATAGTTTTTTATACGAAAGATGGGCCAGTTATAAGCATGACAGGAGGTCTTCAAAAATGGTTTTGGACATCGCAATAGCCTTTGGTTTTGGAATAATTTACGGGTACCGACGTCCAGGAAAGGAGGACAGAACCGGCCTTATGAGGAGTGGGGCCAAGTGGGGCCTTATAATGGGTGTGGTGTTTGGTTTGTTGGATTATCTAACCGTCTATAGCGTTCCACGTTTAGTTGGGTTGACTTTAGGATGGATAATCGGGATAATAATTCTCACCATTATCTTTGTGGTCGGCACCGTTTTGGGCGATTTTCTAGAGGTTAAACTGAAAAAATAGATGGCCTTTAATTTGTTGAAATTTTAAGGAGGATTTACATGGGTCACTGGAAATGTACCGTTTGCGGATATGAGTATCACGCCGAAAAATCATACGAGACCTGTCCTAATTGCAACAACACGTGTGCTTTTATTGACATGTCCACCGACTGCAGAACTAACCCGGACTTCTGTAAGATCTCTGAGGATAAATAAAAGTAGATTTCTAGAAAGTTTTTATCCCTTGTTTCTACATCTTTTCCTGATTTTTGGTTTTATTTTAAAGCCCTTGTGGAAAGCTCTTGGTCGATCTTCTGGAGTCCGCTAGTTTCATCCCCTATTTCCTTTATTTTTTCTACGACTCCGCCCACTGATTCCTCTTCTTCTACTTGTTCTTTGACATACCATTGGAGGAAGTTGTTTGTTACTTGATCTTTTACCTCTATTGCAAGTGTGACCATGTCGTTGATGCGTCCTGTGACTATTTTTTCATGATTGAGGGCGTTTTCAAATGCTTTTAGTGGTGATTCCCATTCTGTGGCAGGTCTATCTATCTGTTGAAGTTTTATTCTGCCTTCTCGCTCATTTATGTAGTCGTAGAACTTCATGACGTGGACCATCTCTTCCTGTGTCTGTGCGCGCATCCATTGTGCGAATCCTGGAAGTTTTATGGATAAAAAATATGCTGACATTGAAAAGTATATGTAAGCTGAGTAGATTTCGAAGTTTAACTGGCTGTTTAACGCCTCTTCCATCTTTTCATTTAGCATGTTCATAGCTCCTTTCAATCTTATCTTTTAGAATACATTAGAGATAATAAATAAACTTCGGTTCCTGAAGAGGCATTGGCACAGGAAATTTCATGCGTTTTCGTATTTTCTTTTGACTAATTCCTCAAGTTTATCTTTTAGCTCTTCAACGCATCTGTGATACTCCTCTAAAGGATACCCGTAGGGATCATCTATGTCAAATACTTCTATCTTTTTATCATCGACATTAAACCATTTTATTATCCTCTCTTTGTGCTTTTGTTCCATTGCCACGATTAAATCTGCCCAGTCCACAAGCTCTTTTGAAATCTGAGTTGATCTGTGCGAGGTGATATCCAGCCCCTCTTGTCTCATGGCCTCAACAGCTTCGCTTGTAGCAGAATCGAAGTAGATGCTTGTCCCTGCAGATCTTATCTCAATGCCGTCTGCGGCGCCTGTTTTTTCTATCATGTCTTTAAACAGTGCTTCTGCCATGGGGCTTCGGCAGGCATTGCCGGAACATAAAAATAGCACTTTTTCAGGTTTCATTTTAATCCTTATTCTCTTGCTGCAGCTCTTTTTTGATCTCAGCTAAGATGCCTATGGCGTTTTCTTTTTCAGGCCCCAGTGGAGAGCCGCATATCATCTGTGTTACACCTAACTTTTCAAGTGTTGCGATCTTTTCTTTTACATCCTTAGGTGTGCCTGCGATACAGAAGGCCTCTATCATGTCGTCGTCTACTTGGCTCATGGCTCCCCTAAAGTCCCCTTTGGCTAGGCTTTGTCCTATAGCCTTGGTTTTTTCCGTGTCTATGCCGTGTTTTTCTAGTATTGTGGGGTTTGTCCCGCTGGCTATGAATGCGACTACTATTATTGCGCTTTGTCTGGCTTTTTCTCCGTCTTTGTCTACTGATACGCTTGCATAGGATCCTATCTCTATGTCTTTGTTGTTTACCTTGTCTATGGCGTAGGCTACATCGCTAGGGTGTGATGCGTTTACAAGGACGCCGTCTGCAATTTTACCTGCCAGTTCTAGCATCTTGGGTCCCTGTGCCCCTACGTATATCTTTATCCCCTCTGCTTTGAAGTTGAGCTTTCCGCTCATCTTTATGGCTTTGCCGTCGTATTGTACGCGTTTTCCGTCACAGAGCTGTCTTATCACGTCTACGCTCTCTTTTACTGTTGCGAGGGGTTTTGTCCATTCTATGCCTAATGAATCAAAGGTTGCCTTGTCTCCTGCCCCTATTCCCAAGACTGCCCTGCCGTCTGATATCTCGTTTATGGTTGCTATCTCTGATGCTGTTAGGGCGATGTTTCTTGTGTAGGGGTTTGTAACTCCTGTGCCCAGCTTGATCTTCTCGGTTACCATGGCAACCACTGCTAGAGTCGAATATAGGCTCCTGTTGTTGTAATGGTCTGTTATCCACAGGAAATCAAAGTCCAGGTCTTCTGCAAGCTTTGCGTATTTTGCTATCTTTTTTGGGCTTTCTAAGGCTACGAACTCTATTCCGAATTTTAGCATAACAAGTCGCCTATGTGGTGATTTTTTTTGTAGTTATAAAAAAGTTTGGTAGGCTTAGGTGATGTGTGTTCAGAAAATCTAATAAACGCAGAAGACATAGAGAAGGTAGGTGATATATGTGGTTGAACTTAGTGATATAAGGATTTACAAGTTGAAAGACTCTGAGAAGCAAAAGGCCTTTGCCTCTGTGACCTTGGATGGCGAGTTTGCTGTGCATGGCCTTAAGGTGATGGCAAGAGATGACGGCGATTTGTGGGTTGGTTTTCCGTCTAGAAGGGACGCATCTGGCCAGTTTAGGGATGTCTTCCATCCTATAACAAAGGAGGCGCGGGAAAAGATAATTACAGCTGTACTTGATGCTTATAATAATGAAGCTGAGGATTGATTGGGGAAAGAGCATACTCTTTTTGTTGACGGTCATAGAGTTTATTACAACTTTGTTAAGCCTCATATGGCACTTAATGGTAGAACTCCAGCAGAAAAAGCAGAACTTGATTTGTCTCTTGGAAATGATAAATGGCTTGATCTTATGACCAAAGCAATTGACTACAATGGGGAAATTGATTGAGATGGAAATAAAAATCTCTACTAATGATTTGGTAGGCAAAATATTCATAAAACTTCAAAGTTTTGACACTAACCTTCAAACTTTTCCTACTAATGAATACTTTGAAGTAGTGAAAAAATTAGGACCGTTAGTCGATGAAGTTGACGAACAATTAACAGGTTTTTATATTAGTGCAATTGGTCTCCCTTATAATGGTCCTCCAAGAATAACCTGCAGTCCCAAAGAGATTCCAGCCCCAGTTTAACGGGTCAGAGAGAAGCGCCACCAGGGAGGAGCCTATATCCCCCGGTCTTTATCACCCCTACCATGATTTCATTCTCTCTTGATGCCCTGCTTCAGCGCCTTTATGGTGGGAGTCATGGAATATATCGTACCACAGGTCTTTATTAGGTCGCTTCTTGATCTGGCAGTGTAGGGTAAAGGTCTCCAAGGTTCCTCTTCAGAGCTTATAACAGATACAGAAGCGTCAACCGTCTTTGAATCGAGGGCATAGGAGAGAAGGGCCGTCACGGCCCCTCCATCCTGACCTCTGCTCTTTATATTTTCTTGTGTAGCTTTCACTCCTACTATCCGGCTGTACCTCCCAATAAGGTCATCTCTAGCTGCCCCATTGAGGCCTATTTTGCCTTCTATAAGGCTTAGGGGTAAAAAGGTCCTTGGGCAGGTTAGATAACACTCGTTGCAGCCCTCTTTCTCTTCCCCAATCAGCTCGGGCCACTCATCTCTGATCTCTATGATATTGGCTGGGCAGACCGCCTCGCACATACCGCAGTTCACGCAGAGTCTGGTATAGAGGACGTCTGAATCGAGCTCCGCGAACTGCTTGCCTTCTGCCATGCCCTTAAGCTTCTTCTCGTCTCTCTCGTCCTTTGTTGCGACGTGCAGAATTTTGATCCCTTGCTCCTCTCTATTTTTCGCCTCCTCCAGGTTTTCTTCCAGCTTCTCTTTGGCCAGCTTCTTAATGAGACCTACACCAGGCTTCATTTCCTCTATGGGCTTTACTTCAACGTAGCCCGCTTTTTCAGCGCCTTCCAAGAGATCTGCGCCTGCTTTAGTCCGCACTACTGCAGTGGACCAGCCCATGGGCGTGCCAACAGCCCCAACGCCTATATCGGCCATCTCGGCGCTGAAGTCTAAACAAACCTGGCAGTTCCTCCTAACGTAGGGCGTGGTCTCAGGCAGCGGAATCTTGACACTACTGCCGTCCTTCTTGTATCCGATGAGTTTGTTTTTCTTGATGTCGAACTTCTTTATATCATCCAGTTTCAAGCCGTAATCGTCCTCGACCAAGGCCCTTA
>JBHICB010000084.1:0-5826 GCA_046759365.1 Hydrothermarchaeales archaeon (SeqCode) | reverse complement strand
AGGAGGGGCTGCTCACCACAAGGATTAGTGGACTCAACCTCTCCCAACCTAGGTGTAGGGTTATAGCGGTTTATTTCATCGATAAATATTATGCCCGGGTCACCAGACCCCCAAGCATTTATGGCCATGAGATCAAATACATCTTTAGCTGAAAGCTTTCTTACCGCCTTTCCAGTGCGGGGATTTATCAGGTCGTAAAATCCGTCATTTTCCACAGCCTTCATAAAGGCATCTGTCACCGCCACAGAAACATTGAAATTGGTCAGCAAACCTTCCTCACTTTTGGCTGAGATTAAGTCCAAAATATCTGGATGATCCACCCTGAGTATGCCCATATTTGCACCCCTCCTCCTCCCCCCTTGCTTTACTATATCCGTTGCGACATCAAAGGCACGCATAAAGGACAATGGTCCAGAAGCAACCCCTTTTGTGGACTTCACAATGTCCCCATTGGGTCTTAATCTTGAAAAAGAGAATCCAGTGCCACCTCCAGATTGGTGTACCAAAGCCATGAACTTTAGGGCGTCAAAGATGCCTTCAATTGAGTCCTCAACAGGTAGTACAAAGCAAGCAGAAAGCTGTGCAATATCTGTACCCGCATTCATTAGTGTAGGGGAATTCGGGAGGAACTCGAGATTGGCCATTGTCTGGTAGAACTCTTCTTCAGTATCTCCCCCTTTTTCATCATAGATCCTATCAACTGCAGCTACAGTCTTTGCCACCCTCCTGAACATGCTGGAAGGAGTCTCAATAACCCTAAATTTTTCATCCTTGAGGAGATACCTCCTTTCCAAAACTTTTATGGCATTTACTCCCAGTTTAAGGTCATCAACGACACCATAGAATTTCTTGACATCCCTAAGCTCTGCACGCTTTTGACGATATAAGATATAGGCCTTTGCAGCTTTGACATGGCCGTTTTTTATCAGAACCTCTTCCACTATATCCTGAACCTCTTCTACAGCTGGAATATCTTCTCGGAAGCGCTCTTCCAGTATGCCCACAACTTGATCCGACATTTTCTCGGCAATTTTGTCGTTCTCTTTCCCAACAGCTTCGATGGCTTTGTGTATCGCTTTACTGATTTTTAATGAGTTAAACTTGACTATTTGTCCGTCTCGCTTTCTAATCTTTCCAGTTTTTGTCATTTTAAGCTCACATCATCCAGCCCAATAGGGCTGCATTGTCTCCAGAAATACGTGGCAAGCCGCTATTGCCCCTTGAGCAACTGCCGCTATTATGAGTTCGAAACCACCTGATGCCGATGAAATGTCACCCACCGCATATATGCCTTTGATGCTCGTTCTCTGGGCATTGTCAGTCACTATCAGTCCTTTATCATCAGTTTTAAGACCCAGCTTTTCAAAGATCTCATTATTCGGGGTCATACCGACTGCTAAAACTACTTTATCAACCGCCAGATCAAATCTATCTTTTTTGTTGTCCTTTAAAACTACGCCCTCAACCTCCTCATCGCCTGTGATCTCCACAAGCTCAGTATTTAAAAGAATCCTGATCTTCCCTTCCATTTGCATTTTTTTCACATTTTTCGGCAATGCTCTAAACTGTCCTCTCCTATGAATAATGGTTATCTCCTCGGCTGTATCTTTGAGATCTAATGCCGCGTCCACCGCGGTGTCACCTCCCCCAACAACTAAAACCTTTTTCCCTTCAAATATGCCTGGGTCAGTCATATAATAGTAGACTCCTTTATCTAGGGTATTGAAATCGGCCTCACCAGGCACCCCAAGCTCTTTTGGTCTGTTGCCCGTAGCAATTATCACGATTTTGCTTCTATACTCGCCCTCAGTGGTCTTGACAATCTTTTCTGGTGTTATTTCCACTACCCTCTCTTTTCTTATCTCGACCATGGCATCTTGAGATTTTTTCAACCAATCTTTGACTAGGTCCTTGGCCAATACTCCATCGGAAAAACCAGGATAATTTGGAATGAGTTTCTCTGGGAAAAGTGTGATTGATAGTCCTCCCACTGATCCGCCTTCCAATATTAAGACTTTAAGCCCCCTTTCCGCACACCATATACCAGCAGTCAGGCCGCCTGGGCCAGCTCCAATGACTACGACATCGTATTCTTCATCCTTCTCCACGCTTGCCATAATTAATCATCCCCCTTCAAGAGATTTATATTCTTCTATCAGTCGCTAGAGAAAATAGGGGAATTGAACAAAAAATGAAATACAGAGACGTAAAACTATGAGGATTTGGCTTTCTTCTTCTTGGCTTTACTGGATGCTTTTTTCGCGGTCTTTTTTGCTCCCTTTTTCACAACTTTTGTCTTCTTTTTTTCAGGTTTTTTAAAGACTTCTGTGAAATTGACAGTGTCAAAGCCTTCCAAAAACCTAAATATATCTCTGGCCACATAGTGCTTTCCCGTCAAGGCCTCATTCTTCAGCTTGATGATGTCCGAGAGGGTGATACTTATGATTTTCTCTTTGAGCTTGATTTCGTGGTCATTAGAGTTGGCATAAGGAAAATGCCTCTCAAGTAGAAGTCTGATCCTCTCTTTAGTATTATTTATCTTCTCATCTACCGCAAACTCGTATTCCAAAACCCTGCCGGCTAAACCGTGATTGAAATCCACCCTTACCCTTCCAGCACCTACGCTCTGGATTCTGCCGATTTTATCATCAAGCTCCACTCTCGTGCCAGCCATAGGGGTGATTCCTTGCTTTCGAAACTCTTTTACTGGCACTACCTTGATCAGTTTTGGATCTCGTAGGCCATAACCCAATTCAGGCGGGATATCAACCTTCTTTTCCTCCCCTACCTCAGATCCAATAAGCGCTTCATCTAGACCTTTTAGAACGTGTCCTGCCCCTATAACTATAGCTTGGGACTTGAATATGACTCCCTCATCGTAGATACCACTTTTCCTTGCAATCTCTTCAGAAGTAGTGTCAAAGACATCTCCAGTCTCCTTTACTCTTCCCGTGTATTCGATCTTAACAAAATCACCTTTCTCTAAAACCATGTCATCATTCTCCTCTTCTCAAATACCAACCTCTATCCATGACGTTTTCGACAATTACCTCGCCTTTCTTCAATCTACCAATCCCAATACATTCATTGCTTTCATTAACGATCAATATTCTCTCTCCGACTTTGGCCTTTTTATAAAGGCCTTGCACCGACTTAGAAAATATGTCTCTGCCATATAAAACTAACTGTTCTGTGCGTTGACCCACTACAACTTTTTTATTACTGTGCTTTGAGATGATGCTGGCCGCTTCTAACCCGAGAAGGAATTTCTTTCCTTTTATATCCCCGATATACAATCCTGCAAAGTAAGGCTCTCCTTGCATATGATTTAGTTGTTTGAAGGTTTCGCTGTTTGTGATGAACACTTCTTTCCTCTTCCCATGCCCTACAAGGATCGTTTTATCCTTGAGGGCCTTATCAAGGTCTACACCAAACTCATCCCCTAAGGTTTCAAGAGTCTCGTTTTCTTCTCTTTCAATTGGTCTAAACTCGATCATGAAAAAATAACCTCTTCTAATCCCATCTTGAAATCCTTAATTTCGATCGGCCAACCTCTGATTTTTACGCCATTTTTATTGCATAATAATGATAACAGAAACAGGCAAAAGGAAACGACTGATATGTTCAATTTTGTTATTAACCATCACAATTAGTTACACATAAACAAGCTAGACCAATGTTACCCCAACTACCTCAACTTCCTTTATACCTTTAATGGTCCTCAATTTCTCCTCCAGCGCATTGGTAGCGCCTTCTTCATCTTCAATGATAAACGAAGGTTCAAGGGCGACTAGGCCAAATGCGATGGGGATTTTTTTCATATCGTTGATCTTTACGTCATCCAAATTTTTTATCGCATCGATTAGTTTGTCCATATCCATGCCTGCCTCTTCTGGCATCACTTTGAAAGTAATCAGCACATCAGCCATATTTTATACCCCCCCTCAGGGACCTTCGAATCCACATTTACACGTATATCTGTTGGCCTGTTCCCTACACCTGCCACACCTCCCAATCAGCTCTCCACACGCAGGACAGTGGAATTTTACAGAGCCATCCCCCATAACTATATAATTTCCACATGAGATGCAGTTTAGTTTCTCCACTCACTCACCTCCGATGATAAGAGTTCCGACATCTTCGCCATCAACCGCCTTTTTTACTTCTTCTAAACTCCTTCCGTCTACAACCAAACAATCCCTCTCCTTTTTTATAAGATATTTTGGTAGTTCTTTGTCTACACAAGTTTCGCCGTATTTCATTAAGTTCTTTGCTGAGATTCTATCCACAACTTTGCCATTGAGTATGATTCCGCTAACATCTGTTAATATTATAAATCTCTCAGCATTCATTTCATGCGCCAGATGGCAAGCGATAGTATCAGACGTTACGTTCCAAGAGGGGTTAAATGACTTGTCTTTTCTCATAAATTGATAAGGGAGGAATATGGATGGGATTCTGATTTCCTCAAAAGTCTCAATGGCCTCAATCCCTGAGATGTCCGAGAGAACCCTACCATATTGGTTCATAGCCATAATCGCCATGTCATGGGCTGTCTTTTCGGATAGGTTATGCCCATGATAAGCTTTTCGTACAACATCTGCGAATATCCCCCCTCCTGGGATGATAACCACTTCATATCCTTTCAAAAGGGCCATGATATTTTTGGCTTCTTTTGATAAACTCCCTCCGATTTTAACAACATGCAAAGGCTCTATCAACCCTCAACTTCAATTATTATTACTTCATTCTGCAACCTTTTGGAACATATCTTAGAGCTCGGAGGTATCGAAAAGAGCGTAAAATATGCCTTGTCCCCAATATACGCCCTGACTTCTATGGACTCTTGGATCTGTCTGACGTTGATATCGGTTTCAGATTTTACGCCAGGGACATTGATCCGGAATTCCAGTCTGCCGTCGGTTCTACTTATTGTGGTTTTTGGTTCTTCAGTGACTTTAGGGGGTTTTTTAGGTATCAAAACCCTTTCTTCCGGTTCATCTACCGCCTTCTCTTCCCCCATATGTATTCCCAACAAATTCTTCAGATATTCTTCATGCCCACGGAGGTTGCCGAATGTTTTGATATCCACTCTTGGCTCTTTGGTGTCGGTGGAACTGATCCTCACACTGACTCCCCCTACACCCAATGGCAAGTTGAATAGATCCCTGAAGTCGCGACGCACCTTCTTGAAGTCCTTCTCATCCCTCTTCTTCCCGAATAGGTTTGTCATCTCATCGATTCCCTTTACAATATCTTCCAATAGGCTTCCAAAATCGGGAAATTCGACAAAACTTGGTTTAATGAATTCATCCCTACTATCAATTTGGGCCCCACATCTGGGGCAGTACATCCATTTTTCACCGACTTTAGATCCACAATTGTGACAGAACATCGACACACCTGTATTATATTTTATGATTTATCGGTTATCAAATTTTCCCCACTGCACATGTATGCGAGACCAAGGCAAGGGAGATTATCATAGCCTCTAGTAATTGTCGACAAATCCACGAAATCAAATTCGAAGGCTTTGCATACCTTATTGCCAACTTCTCTTCCTACGCCGGCGACATATATCCTTGGTAGTTCTTTTCCAGCCACCATCTGCAGTGCTTTACCAATATCTCCAACCTGCTTATTGTGTATGTACTCACAGATTTCTATTATATTCTTTTTATCCAACTCGTTAAGGTCTGCACACAACAATCTTGCTACCCTTGCCATGGATTCTCCTTTGCTTTTTCCAGCACCGTCAGGAGTTTCGCAGTCGTAATCTATACCGAAGCTTAAAATGTTGTAGATGTCTGCAGTTATGGCAAAATA
>JBHICB010000083.1:0-5860 GCA_046759365.1 Hydrothermarchaeales archaeon (SeqCode) | reverse complement strand
CAGGATATTCGATGAGATATTGGACTCTATTGAGTTTTCCGATCAGACCCACAATACCTTAGAAAAGATCTTGGTCTATACCCTATGGCTGATTGCTTTTATTGCTATCATGAATTTATGGGGCATTACAGGGGCCTTCGCAGCTTTTCTTACCGGTGGTGCTGTCATGGGATTCGCCGTAGGCTACGCTTCCAAGGACCTTCTAGCAAATATTCTTTCGGGCCTTTTTGTATTCATCGACAAACCATTCAAGGTGGGAGACGCTGTCGAGATAGGTACAAAGGTCAAAGGTAAAGTAGAGAGGATAGGATTAAGGACGACCACAATTAGATCCTTTGATGGTCTCTTTATGGTAATGCCAAATCAAAAACTAGCACAGGAGAGGATAATAAACTTTACACGATCCGTAGAGAGAAGGGTCGACTTAAATATGGGGGTATCTTATAATTCTGATGTCCAGAAAGCCATAGAGATCATGAAAGAAGAGCCATTGGATGTTGAAGGTGTTGAAGCCGAACGGGGGATCACAGTCTTTTTAGACAACTTTGGCGACTTCAGCATAAATTTCATCGTAAGATACTGGGTCAATACAAAAAAAAGATCCCTCTTGGAAGTTAAGACCGAAGTGGGAAATAATATTAAAGAAGGTTTTGCTAAAGAAGGCATCGAGATACCCTTCCCAACTAGAGTTACTTTAAGAAAAAATGTGGATTAGTTTTTTAAAATAATACTATCTGTCTACTCTATCCTTCTAAGGATCTTCAAAGAATCTATGGACCCGGATTTTTTATACATCTCAATGGCCTTTTCCTTATCCCCTTTTTTAAGGTAGACGTCACCTAAAAGACCGTATACCGCCTCATTGCCATAGTGCCCCCGGCTGAGGGCGTAGTTTAATACTTCCAACGCTTTGCCGATGCGTCCAACTCTTACATACTCCTCTGCCTCATGGATCCTAGGTGCTTTGTTCCTGAATGCCTTGGTGAATATCTCCTGCTCCTTGTGCTTGACTTTTTTTGTTATTAACTCAGAAAGCTCAAAGGCGTTCAAAGATCTCCAGTCAGGGTTGAATTTATCCAAGATTTCCTCCTCTTCTGCTCGTGTCATACAAATCAACTCCTTCTTATCAAGGTGTGCCTTTCAACATTTTAGTTTAAAATCTCTCCCATAACTCAATGCCTACAACCAGCAAATCGATAAGAGCTATCACACCAAACACTGCCAGAATAGAATAAGTAAAAATAAAATAAATCAATGCCTCTCCCAAGAACTGTGCAATCAAAAAGACAATAAAAATAAGTGGGAAAGTAATTACTATCCTTATCAAAAACCACCCTTTGTAGCCATACCTTTCCATTATCTTTGCTGAATAACCGCTCAACTCTTCCTGATCCAAATACTCAATTCCGATGGGCGTTAAGATCACATCAATGAGGCTTAGACCGATCAGATAATATGCAAACGTGAAGAGATCAAGTGGCATGGAAAGGACAAAGCATGTGATATTTATTAATCTGCTGTTACTTGTCTTGTCTATATTTTACTAATTCTGACCATAAGGCAAAAGTCAAATTTCAGAGGATGCAGTCGAAGCAAAGGAAATAAAGGTGGACAATTGATAATCTTTATATATAAAAAAATCTTACTACATTTTGCGGGTTCATATCCGATCCCCGAAAGCCGACATGTCTTCGGATAAGTTGGCTGAAAGGAGTAAACCGCCCTCTTCGGAGAGTGGCTTGCGAGAAAGGGATGTAACGCAAAGGTGCTTGCACCGATGCGAAGCAGAAATGGGCTCGCACTTTTCATTTATGGCCCTATTTTTTTAATATTTTATCAAAAAGATCATGCCTTGATGTATTCATATAACAATGCAGCTATCACTGCACCCAGTATCGGTGCAAGCCAGTAGAGCCAGTGAAATGCAAAATTGCCAGAGACTATAGAAGGACCGAATGTCCGCGCAGGATTCATGCTGGCTCCAGATATTGGACCGCCTAAAAAGACATCAAGACTCACCGTACCTCCAATAGCAACTCCCCATACAGAGTATGGGATATCCTCTCTTGTAGTGGTGCCCATTATTGCGAACATGAGAAAGAAAGTCATCACTACTTCCATAGCAAAGGCTATCTGCCAACCAAATACCGGGTTTACCAATGTGGCACCGAAATAGGACTTCCTGCCCAGATCGCCGAAGATCACAAAAAGGAAAAGGCTCGCAAGGGAAGCACCAACAAGCTGAAAGAAGACGTAATACGGCACCTCCTTTTTCGGGAATCTTTTGACAGAAGCAAGCCCCAAGGTCACCGCAGGATTGATATGCGCTCCGGAAATCCTAGCAAGAGAGTATACCATCACTCCAACAACGACCCCAAAGACTACAGAGATACCAAGCAGACCCAATTTACCAGTGACACTGTCCACAATCATTGCCCCGGTACCCGCAAAAACCAGGCAGAAAGTGCCCACCGCCTCAGCGAGGTATCTCTTGTCCAAATTAAAAACCTCATGAAGGATCAAACGTGCTGTCCTTTCATAAATTGTGGCAGCACTCCCTCGTTCTCGGCAACCTGTGCCACTATCGCATTTGTAAGAACATAGGCACTAGTCTCGAATACCGGAATACGCCATCTCCCGAATTCCGAAGGCCTCATTATAGTCTGTGAAATAGTCTTTGAGAATTCCTCCCTGTAGTCATCCACCATCGGCAGAACAAGTAAGTTTTTCTCCTCTTTACCGAACCTCATTATCTCCATGAGTTTTGAGTTCTTGTTAGCCGTTATCCCAAATACGTCCGCGAGCTTTCTTCCTGGCACTTTATACTCTATCTTGTCGCCCCCCATTTTAAGCCCTAATGCCTCCATGACAACACCGTTAACGTCTTCAGTATTCCCCCCACCTGAGATGGCGATGAGGGCATCACCGTACTTGAAGGGTTTACGGTTGCTGTCGTCCAACATAAAGACCTTCTTGTCGAGGTGAGCAAACCTCATCTCGAACTGCTCTGCAATATGGCCCGATTTTGTTATTCCGTAGAATACAAAAAGACCGTGCCTGTCCAAAAGCCTCTCTATCCAAGCCTCTATCCCATTCCTACCGATCCAGTCACCCTTTAGTAGCTTTATGTTCTTGTAGAAGATATCAAACCTCTCCTTGTACCATGGACAAGAGCTCTCTTTGCTGCCCAGCAGTCTGGCCTCTATCTCGGGTATAAGGGAGTTTAGTAGTATCCAGACCTTGAATTCAAATTCTGAGCCGAGAGGTAAAAGCTTCAGATACCCCCCATCTATTTGAGTAACCTTGCTCTGACTCTCTATCACAAACACCAAGCCATTGGACTCTTTCATCAGGTCGTAAGAGGAAGACTCCTTTGAAGCTGTTATCAAAATTGTCCTTGATCCAGCGTTGATGGCATCTTTCAAATATCTGACCACCTCGGCGGTTTCTCCAGATCCAGAGACAGCTAGGGCAAGGCTGTTTTTACCTATGTACTTTATCACACCATCTCTCAATGTTGCTGGGTCGAACCTGAATCTGCCAGTGCCTTTGGAGGCTTTATAGGTCATATCATATAGGCCCTGTAGAAAAGAAAAAGTAGAAAGGGCACTCCTCCCTTTCGCCAAGACATGTATCCTCCTGTAGGACATGTCCTCAGAAAGATATTTAGCAATATAATCTGCAAGAGTGCAGACCTGCTTTTGATCGATATCTCGTAACTCATCCAAGAAAGCGCAATGACGCTCTATAGATTGATTAAAGATATTGATATCCATTTCTACCAGCTTGAATTGAATCTATTTCCCTTATATTTCTTTGGCTTTTTTGACTTGCACCCATCTGAAAGTATTTTAATTCTCTTATGATATACATCGATTTGTTCTACTGTAATAGCCAAATTATAATGGATAGCGGTTATTGGACACTTTAAAATATTTATTTCCCCTTAAATGGTTCATCTTCTCCCGCCGATTTCGTCCTCAAGCTCTTTGAAGAAAGCCTTCATGAATTCATCCCTATCTTTGGCTAGTTTCTTTCCTGTTTTAGTCAACATCTCATCTTTAAGCTTTGAAAGCTTCAAGCGGTACTCTATCACTGGAGAGTACTCGCTCGCATTCATGCCTGGGAAGAAGCGTTCCTTCTTGCTTGCCATTCTAGCAGCCCAAAGCCTCTGCCCATGCTCCCCACCGAATAAAAAAGCCCGACCTATACCTACAGCCCCCATGGCATCGAGTTTGTCTGCATCCGCAAGAATCTTTGCCTCGATGGATACCGGCTTCTCTTCCTTCCTAAACCGGTGGGTTCGAATGCAACTGCATACCTTATCAATAAATTCGATGCTAAGTCCCTGGAATGCAAGCAGATCCTTTGCCGTCTCCGCAGACTCCTCTGCATGGCACTCTATTAATCCTTCGTCCTCTCTCCTGCGATCTATGTCATGAAGGAGAGCGGCAAATTTTAAGACCTCCCAGTCTGCATTCTCTTTTTTACTCATGTACCTGCATGTCTTCATCACCCTCTCCACGTGATCGAAGCCGTGACAGCCTGTGAAACCCATCCTATTCTTGGTCTCTTCGTAGAGTTCGTCGAAGGCCTTCTTTGATGGCATCACATCACCCGTACAGTTTTATCAGCTCTTCTCTTGAAGAGATGTTGTTCCTTTTGGCTATTAGATCTAGAGCCCATCCCGCGTAATCTCTAACCTCTCTAATTTCGTCCTTTAAGGCTTCTACCAACTGCCTTACAGCATTTACATTATGTGTTCTGCCTAAACCAAAGGCTGCGTAGCGCCTGACAAGGGGGTGCTCATCTTTTAATGCTTTTAACAAAGGATCTAAAACCTCAGGGTCTGAATGTCTGAGTTGGAGTGCGATGATCCTGCGGACATTCCAATCCTTGTCGTCCAGGGCCCTGATAATTGCATCAAATGCCTTGTTGTAACCCTCCTCCCCCAATCTTCCTAGGGCGTAGGCCGCCATCCATCTCACCTTTTTGTCTTGGTCGTTTAGGGCTTTGATTAAAGGTGGAACAGCATCCCTGGACCATGTTTCAAGCAAGGCGTTTGCGGCCCTCCTTCTCACCGCAGGGGAAGGGTCATTTAAAGCCTCCTCTAATAACTTAATAACCTCTCTTCCCCTCTTTCCCTCCAAATCCTTTACTGCTGAAAACCTCTCCTCCTGATTTTCCGATTTCATTTTTTCTTTTATTTTGGATATTTTTGTCCCAAATATCATATCATTGCCTATGAACCCACCATTAATAAATAATTGACCTAACATTGACTTAAGAGAGATATAATGAATGATGTGCTGGCAAGGATTAGCAAAGTTGTCGTAAATTACGAGCATGATGAAGCTGTAAGAGCTTGCAGAAAGGCTTTAGACGCTGGAAAATCTCCAGAGGAGGTTTTCGATAGCCTTGTAGATGGAATAGAAAAGATATCCAGGATGTATAATGGGGATGACTACTACCTACCAGACGTTATAATGGCGGTGGAGACCTTCGGCTTGGCCATGGACTTTCTATATCCAAGACTGTTGAAAAAAGAGGGCGATGTAATCGTTGTGGGAACTGTAAAAGGGAGCATCCATGACAGTGGCAAAAATCTTTTAAGCGACTTATTGAGAGGAAACGGCTACCGAGTTTACGATCTCGGAGTAAACGTCGAACCAGAGAAGTTTGTAGAGGAAATTAAAGAAAAAGGAGCAAGGGTTCTGTGCATAGGCGTCTATATGTCCAGAAGCAGGACAAAGGTAGAAGAGATCGTAAAAAGGCTGAAACAAGAAAAAATAAGAGATAAAATCAAGATCCTAATTGGAGGCTACTCAGCAGGCAAAAGATATGCGAACAAAATAAAAGT